>JAMCVO010000414.1 GCA_023475715.1 Actinomycetota bacterium | reverse complement strand
TGCATAAATCCATTAATATAGCCCTGCTTGGAATTGGTTATTTTAATGATAGATCAATTAGTAACCTTTATAAAGATTATCTAAGAGACGATGAAATTAAAGAACTTGAAAGTTTTAATGTTGTTGGTGAAAGCCATCATATTTTTTACGATATTAATGGGAATATATTTGATAGTAAAATAAAAGAGCGAGCAATTTCTATCAGTAAAGAGGATCTATTTAATATAGATAATAAAATAGTTGTAGCCACTGGACTTGATAAAACATTAGCAATAATTGGAGCAATGAGAGCTAAATTAATCGATACCTTATTTGTTGATAGCTTGACATTGGAAAACATTTCAAAAAAAGTATAAAATTATTGGTTGTCTAAATAT
Source organism: Actinomycetota bacterium (assembly GCA_023475715.1). Next base: position 9,075 of record JAMCVO010000414.1, on the reverse strand, counting down.
TCTCTCCCTGTAATCTCCAACTCTGATCCAATAATTTCGTTCTGAACTCTTGATTTCTTCTTTTTAATCTGTTAAAAGTTTTCTAAAATATTTTTCTTCTATTTGATATTAATTATATCATTAAAATAGAAACGAATTTAGATACAAATTCTAATTTTTAATATGTTGAAATCTATGGTAAAGTTCACGCTTTTGCAAATAACTTAGGCTGGTCACCTGGAATGGATCATGGCCGATTCTTTCAGTCCCAGGGTCAGGATAACGCATACTGCCAGCATCCCTGCCAGAATCAGCAGCGAAAGTGTGAATGAACCGTCTTTGCTTTTTAATACTCCCATTGCATAGATAAAGACCACAGACGCTTGTCCAGCCAGATTGAGAAGACCGTTGGATGTACCTTCCGGTGCCGGATGCGTGATTTCGGCTGCATACTGGTACCCCACCGGCGCCAGGCTCATCAGGAAGAAGCCCAATACAAACATGGAACCTATCGTTAGCCAATAGGAACCGGTAAAAATCACCCCAACCAGCCCAGGCATGCTCAGAGCCATCCCCACCAGTAAGAAAATCTTTCGCTTGCGCAGCCTGTCCGATAAGACCGGGATAATGATTGCACCGACAATACCACCTATAAGCAATGCTCCACCCAAATTTCCGGCCTGCGAGATTGTAAAGCTTTTCGGCCGAACAATGCTTTCGATCCAGGTGGAGATACCATTGAACACACCCATTCCTACCAGAAATAGTATCATCAGAATCCAGATATCCTTCATCTTGAGCATTCTCTTCAATCCGTCCAGCATCAGTGCACGCGTCTCCTGGCCTAAAGGGCAAGGAGGCGTGGGCGGAGCTTCGCGGGTAAATATTACAAAGATCACTGCTACAGCAGCGGCAGCCAATCCATAGATAAGCAGCATAGTCGCAATACCATATTTTATAAACAGCAGTGGTGAAAGAACCTGTCCTATTGCAATGCCCAGAAAGCTGGCTACGATTACCAGTCCGGAAGCTGTGGCGCGTTCCTTGATCGGGAACCACTTGGCTGCCACTGTACTGATCGAATTCAACATGAAGGGTTGTGACACTGCCAGACCCAAGGTAGCGATAACCACCATAGTATAGTTGGCAGCAAAAACGCCTCGCATCATTGCGAAAACAGCCATTATACCCGCACCGATGCTAACCGATTTACGGTAGCCCATAGTATCCACTATCCATGAGATAGGTATAGAGAGGGGGACATAAACAATCATGAAGGACATAGCCAACAAACCGATTTGTAAATCTGATACGCCATAAAATTGGGCGGCCGGTCCGGTGATAGGCGCAAAGCAGATCCACAGAATCTGAATAGCCGCATTGATGAGCATAAATACACCCAGCACAACCCAACGGTAAGAGTATACTTTGTAATTGTTATCAGACATAACGGCGGTTTTCATTTGTACTGTTAACCTATATAAAGATAAAAAAATATTCCGGAAATCTAAGTCAAAAAAGAAATAATAACACAAATTGAAATGTTTGAATAATTATTAGTTATCCTCCGCTAAATTTCTGATTTTCTTTTTTACATTGTTCTATTTATAATATATGAGAACTTGGTGTTGGTTATTTTAATAGTTTTTGTATAAATTAATATTATGACAAAAAAGTCAATGAATAATTTTGGATGGGCAATTAATTTCTCGATTCTTGCAGGAGTACTTGCACTGGTCATGCTTATAACTCTTCTTATTGCAGCGCTTTTGAGCAGGGCCCCCGAAAGCAAGGATGTTTTAAAATATTTTGACAGCACTTTTCTTGCCAGAGCAACAAGCTATAATAAAACGGCTCTCCTGATTTCAATTGCTGAAAAGTTTTTAACCTGGGTTTTTATGGCAGGAATAATTTATATTTTCTGGAAGCATTCTTATACCAGCAATAGAATTCCCATAATATCGGCATCTGCGCTATTTGCGCTTTTTATTATGATTTTATTCTTAATTGTACTGCCTCTTCAATATTACAGAGAATTTGTGCTTAGCCATAGATTTGGTCTCTCCAATCAGACGCTCCCCTCCTGGTTTATTGATATATTAAAGGAAAGAGTGCTGTCTCTTATAATCAATACCATAGGATTAACGACTGTTTATGCTTTAATAATCTATCTGCCGAAGCACTGGTGGATAGCGGCTGCATCATTATTTATTCTCTTTGCTGTCATTTCAAGTTTTATTTCTCCGGTTATCATAGACCCTTTATTTTATAAATTTTCTGTTCTTGAGGATAAGCAACTGACAAACGAGATAATAAAAATTACTGAAAAAGCCGGTGTTAATATAGGCAGCATACTTGTCGCAGACGCAAGTAAAAAAACAAAAAAGGTGAATGCTTATTTTACCGGTATTGGAAAAACTGAAAGGATAGTAATCTATGATAACATGCTCAACCAATATACTAAAAAAGAAGTGCTTTCTATTATAGCTCATGAAGTAGGACATTGGAAAAATAAACACATGATAAAAAATTTAATCATGGAAGCCGCAGGTATAATAATTCTTTTTTTTATTCTGTATTTGCTGAAGTCCGGATTATGGCTTAACAATAGCGTAAAATTAGTCCTGGTCCTTTTTGTTTTATCTACTCTGATAACTTATGTCACAATGCCTCTGCAAAATTTTGTTTCAAGGTATTTTGAAGTACAGGCTGACAGAACTGCTCTGGAGCTGACCGCAGACCCGCAAACTCAGATAGTGATGCTTGAAAAACTTGCAAGGTCCAATTTAGCCAGCGTCAAACCCGATAACCTTCTCAAATATTTAATTTTTTCTCATCCTCCTATAATGGAAAGAATCAACAGTATAAACCTTACACTTGATTAGTGATGGTAGTGGTTGCCGAACCATTATATTTCCTGAACCTCAGCGGCAGTGCCAGATTATTTGCGCTTAAGAAATCCTTATCTTTCAGCACTTCTCTGGCATTTCCATCAAAGACTATCCTCCCCCTATTCAAGACTATCGCTCTTTTCGAAAAATCATAAGCAAGATCCAGATCATGTGTTGCTGCAATTATAGTTTTATCAAACTGTTTTAAAAGTTCTATGAAGTTGTCCCTGTTTGAAGGATCAAGATTGCTTGAGGGCTCATCAAGAATAAGAATTTCAGGATCATAGGATAGCACCGTAGCAAGTGCAGCAAGCTTCTTTTCTCCAAAACTTAAGAAATAAGGCATTTCACTTTCAACATTTTTAAGATTAACTTTTGTAAGGCTTTCTCTGACCATTCTTTCAATGAATTTGATATCCTTTGCCCTTGGATCTCTTTTTTTATTCAGGTAATTAATAAGGCCAAATGCTACATCGTCAAAAACGGAAGTAGAAAAAAGCTGATCGTTTGGATCCTGGAATACAAAACCAATTTTTTCTCTGATTCCATAAATATTCTTATCATTTAATTCTGTCCCGCCTATTTTTATCATGCCTTTTCGATTTTTGCTTTCCTGCAGGCCGGCAATGTTTAAAAGCAAGGTTGACTTTCCGGCTCCATTCGGACCTATCAGAGAAACTTTTTCACCTTCGGAAACAATAAAGCTGATTTCATGCAGGACTTCCTTGAATCCTTTCATACTTTGGTCAAAGCTGCTGATTTTCCTGGCTGAAGGATATTTAAAACTTAAATTACTTATTTCTATTTTTATCTTATTTTCCAAATTTATTTTTCTTTCCAAATTAATGTATTATTTTTAAAATTTCCAAAATCTTTATTGCCGTAGCTGCTGCAAGAAAAACAGATGTTATAATTATATTTGATGCTGCAATCTTGGTTTTAGTCCCGGCAAAGTAAAAGCTGCCTTCAAATCCCCTGCTTTCCATGGACTTATAAATGTTTTCAGCCCTGTCAAAAGACTTGATAAAAAGACTGCCGGCTAAAAACACAAGCCTTTTATTTACATTTTTATATGATTTCTGAAATGTGCGGCTTTGAATTGCAAGCTGGCCAATTCTTGACTGATCCCTTATCAAAAAAAGATACCTGTACATGAAAAAAATCAGTGAAATCATTATCTTTGGAAAATAAATTTCTTTTAAACCATTCAACAATTCCATGTCCGAGGTTGAAACGATAAGAGAAGCAAGAATCAAAATTGATAAAAAAGACTTGACTGTCGTTATAAGAAAAATCGCCAGACCATTATCTGTTATCCCTATATGCAAAAACCGGAAATCAATATTAAATATTTCCATGCCTTTGCTGGTAAAAGGTATGAATATCGCAATAGAAAGCGGAAATAAAAAAACCACAAAAACCCTTTTTAACAGCGGCACCGGTGCGGGCTTAAACAGCAGGCAGATCAAAATACTTAAAATAGAATACAGCATAAGTGAAACAAAATTACTTTTGCCGGCACTTGTTATCAGCAATATCAAGGCTAACGATAGAATTAATTTAAATCTTGGTGAAATAGTAATACTTTCCCCTGTGCTCATTGGCATCACATCATCTTGATCCCCGGGTTCTGCTCCTGCTGATTTGTAAAATTTTATAAATTAAAAAAATAATTCCAAAAACTGCAAGCACAATAGACACTCCGAATAAACCCGCTAGGGCACCTTTCCAGAATTCATTATCAGTAAATGAAACAGAATAATCCTTTATGACAAAAAACTTGCTGTTTATAGTCTGCGTCGCTTTTTCTGCAAATCCAAACTTTTGAGCCACTTTTTCCAATCCGTCTGGCAAATTTGAGGCAAATGGAGATAAAAAAGCTGCAAGTAACAGCGAAATTACAACTATCGTAACTGCCGCAATTATTATGTTCTTGTCAGAAAGTTTAACTTTAACCATTATTAATATCTCCTTCAAAAAACATTTGCCCTTGTCAATATAAGATCGGGTCTGATTCTGTCAATGAATGCAATGATTGCGGCAGTTATTAAAGCTTCGCCAACACCTATTATCATATGCACCAGTATCATAGCCTTTAAAGTTATTGCAATCGCATATGTGCCCGAAAGTGCAAGTTCAAGAGCTGCAAGAAAAGATGCAAAAACAACTGAAAACCAGGAAGCGATTGCTGCAACAGCATAAAACATTGCTTTTGATTTTGATATTTTTGTCAGCAGCAAATAAATAAGAAATGCGCTAAATACTCCACTGATTGCCAAATTAAAGACATTGGCTCCAATTGCGATCACACCGCCATCCATGAAAACCAGTGCCTGCACCACCAGGACCACAGTAAGTACAAGCACTCCTGCATAAGGACCAAGAGTTATGGCAACAAGCGCACCTCCGAGAAGATGGCCAGAGGTTCCGCCCGGTATTGTAAAATTTATCATCTGAAGCGCAAAAATCAAAGCGGCCATCATCCCCATCAACACTACTACTTTTGCCTTAAATATTTTCTTTATTTTATAAATTGATAATGCAACGCCCCCTGCGGATATTACTCCTGTTGTTACAGCAGTTTTCAGATCTATAAAACCATCCGGGATATGCATGCCTCTGCTCCTTAAAAATAATTAAATACCTGTAATAAAATACCTGGATAATAGATAACTGGTTATCGGAAAATTGCAGAATCACAATTATTGCAATTTTAAAGCCCTATAGTATTATAGTAATACTAATTCTATAAAAGTAACACGATTTTTAAAAAGTCTCAAGAAGTCTTTTAAAATTTTTTAAAGAAATTTTTTATATTTGATTTTTATATTTGATTATTGTATTTGACTTAGCATGCAAAACTCTATTAATATAAACGTATTAATAGATTGGTAATTAGTTATAGGGATAATTAACAATATAAATTATGATAGGCAGTAATATATAGCTTTGTTGGAAATCGGATGACCATCTAAGGATAAGCTGTCATAATTGTTTTTTTAATTTATTCAAGATTTTTTACAAAACTTTAGTAAAAAAGCAAAACGATGGCAAAAAAAGAAGAAGATTCTTTATTGAGATTCGGAGTCTCGATCGAAGGAAATCTTTTAAAAAAATTTGATTCTTTTATTTCCGGCAATAATTACAGAAACCGGTCGGAAGCATTAAGAGACCTTATCAGAATTGCACTTGTTGAAGAAGAGTGGGAAAATGCTGATGAACAAGTTGCCGGCGCCATAGTTCTTGTTTATGACCATCACAAAAGGGAGCTAGTCGAGAAGCTGCTCGACATCCAGCACGATTATAACAAATATATTATCTCAAGCCAGCACATACACCTTGATCATGACAACTGCCTTGAAATAATAGTTGTAAAAGGCGGCATGAAATTCATCCAGGAAATTCTGTCAAAACTCAAATCTGCAAAAGGTGTAAAGCATGCCTCACTGACTAAATCAACGCTTGGTAAGAATATTTAATTTTACTGCCAGCCAACTTTTTTACTGCCAGCCAACTTTTCCGGGCATAACCATAGAGATCCATGTATTTCCGGCATTAAGGGATACTTCGTTTCCGCTGCTATCTCTTAATACGAATCTGTCAGCAACTCCACCCCTCTCCCATGTGCCTTCAACTGCGTTTCCATCTATAAAATAAAATGCCTGCCCTGAACCGGTTGTTCTCACGCTCATGTGTTTGTATTTATCAATAGGTCCAACAATATCCGTAATAAGCACAACAACATTCTTAACTGAAATTATCTGACCTGATTCATGGTCAACATGCGGTTTGCCGCCCATATATCTCAAATAGATGTTTGAATTTCTATCGTATTTAAAATTAACATTAAAACCTCTGGGAGCATAGGATGCTGTAGCAAAATCTATGAAAACATTACTTACACTGCCTCTGTCACCCTCACCGGCATCACCCTTATAAGAAAATGGCATTCCGTTGCCTTCAAGAGGATATCCTAACTGTGCGGCTTTTTGTTTGACAGCAATTGTGGAAGTAAATGCAGTATGCTCCTGTATTTTACTTCTTTTCCAGTCTCGCCAGTAAGGTGCAGTACCAACTATTGAGCTCAATCCTGACCTGTCAGTCATTGCGCTCATTGTATACATTCCGAGATCCTGGATATATTTATAACATTCAGGATAAGTGCCAAAAAACAAATATATCGGATCAAAAGATTTTGCAATTTCTGCATAATAAGGCCTGGAACTTCTGACAGGTCCAACAATGGAAGCATCTTTTGTTCCGAATACTGTTACAAAACGGGTAATACCATATTCGTCAACAACTTCAAAAACTACATCAGCATTTTGCAATCCCGACTGAGGTCGTGCAGCTGCACTGTTTTCAACCATAATTGCAATAGGCCTTGCATTAGTAAGTCCGGCCCACTCCTGAACTTTGATTTTAATTGTGTTGGGCGCAGAGACCCAAGCAGTACTTAAAAGAAGTATGGTTGTCAGGATACCAACAAATACAAGTAATGTGCTTTTTTTCATATGTTTTCCCCTTGAACAAATAAATTAATATTTTTTATTAATAGAAAAGTAAATAGAGATATATTTTACTTATTTTATTGCATTAAGTAAATAAATTCTGCGATAATAATTGTTCAGATAATTATTCTGATAATAATAATGGTAACTATCTCGTCAAGGAGATAATTTGCCAAATAAATTAATATATAAAGTCAATAATAGGAAATTTAAATAAAAATTAAAAAACCACAAAGGAATGCAAAATGGAAAAAGTATTGAGATTTAAAAAAGAAGATTTATTTAATTATGCAGTGCTTTATATGGAAAAACTGGGTATTCCCCAAAAAGACGCAGAAATTGTTGCTGATGTTTTAATTGCTGCAGACCTGAGGGGTGTAGATTCTCATGGGCTTATTAGAATTTACAGTTATTACGGAAGAAGGCTGGAGAAGAAATACATGAATCCGTTAACCCCGTTCAAGAAAATATCTGAGACAGATACCACGGTCCTATATGATGGCGGCAATGGGCTCGGCCAGGTTGTTTCCTGTCATGCAATGAAAAACTGTATTGAAAAGGCAAAAAACTCCAATATAGCCATCGCTGCAGTCAAACACAGCAACCATTATGGTATTGCAGGCTATTATGCAATGATGGCACTTGAACATGGCATGATCGGAATCAGTCTTACCAATTCGCAGCCGCTGGTAGCCCCGACTTATGGAAGAACTGCGGTCCTGGGAACAAACCCGATAAGTTTTGCCGCACCTTCTTATAATGAACACCCGTTCGTGCTGGATATGGCAACAAGCGTTGTTCCGATCGGAAGAATAAAAGTTTATGAAGAAAAAAATGAAAAAATCCCGGTTGGCTGGGGTATCGATGATGATGGCAACGTGACTGAAGATCCAAAAAAGGTTCAAAGCGGGGGCCCTGGGGCACTGATGCCCCTGGGCGGAATTGATATAATGCGCGGTTATAAAGGTTATGGACTGGCACTGATGGTTGAAATCTTGTGTGCCGCACTTTCAGGAGCAGCTCACTTGACGGATGTCGGCTTCCCGCATGAGCCAAAGGTATCCGATGTGAGCCACTTCTTCATGGCAATAAATATAGAAGCTTTCAGACCTCTGATAGATTTCAAACAACAAATCGATGATATGATTAAAATACTTAAGAACTCTCCAAAAGCGGCTGGCCATGATAGAATTTATATTGCCGGTGAAAAAGAATTTGAAATTGCCAAATTCAATGAGACCCATGGCGTGCCGATAATAGCACCCGTAGTTGAAGAGCTTAAAGCCAATGGCAAGAGATTGGGTGTAGAATTTGAATTGAAACCGCTATAAGTTAAAAGAATACCAGCTTGCTCAGAAGAATTGCTTTGGCAACTTACTCTAACAATGTATAAGGTTCCTTCTGAATAATTTATGCAAATACATTGTTGCATAAATATTTAAAAGTGCTATAATCAACAGCATGAGAAAGTCAAATGTTTTGGCGTTTTTGATTGCTGCTGCCGCAATTGTCCTGCCGCTATTGCTTTTCCCCAGGATGGTCTATTGCAGCTATAAATCACCCTTTATAATACCTGTCCCGTCCGGAAATATAATTGTAGGTTTTAGAGAGAGTTACCTGGATAAGATTGAAATGGTTGAGAGAAAACATACCGGAATCGATATAGAAAGCCAGTCAGGCGAAGGACGTCTTGC
>JAMCVO010000161.1 GCA_023475715.1 Actinomycetota bacterium | reverse complement strand
TGTTGGAAGCAAATGTGCCCCTGCCGGTAATATCAGGAATCCTTTCTCATACAAGTACGGAAATTACAAAGGTATATTTAAAAATTGACGTGTCTCACTTAAGAGAATGTGCGCTTGATGTACCGTATATTGCCGGTTTTGATTTGGAGGTGCAGCATTTATGAAAAGTATAAATAATAGAAATATAACTTTTTTAAAAAAACAACTGGAAAGTTTCATATCATATAAACGTGCACAGGGATATAAGTATAAAGCAGAAGAGGAAAGCCTGGGCAGGTTTATCAAGTTTTTAAAAGATTTTGGGATTTCAGAAAATATTCTCTCAAAAGATGCAGTTTTAAAATATTCAAGCAAACGCCCGCATGAGACCTGCAAAAATCATGCAAACAGGGTAAGCGATTTAAAACAGTTTGCAACATATTTAAATGAAAAAGGATACCAGGCATATATACCAGCTGTGGCCAAATCTTCAAAATACGCGTCATCCTTTGTCCCGTATATATTTACTCATGCTGAGATTTCTAGGATTTTTAAAGAAGTTGACAGGCTAAAACCAAGCTCCCGCTACAATAGTGCTGTTGTCTATCCTGTGCTGTTTAGAATGCTATATGGTTGTGGCCTTAGAATATCGGAAGCTCTTGATTTAAAAGTTGGAGATGTGGATTTGGCTGGTGGCATTCTTACCATAAAAAAATCAAAATATAACAAAGACAGACTAGTGCCTATGTCGGAGTCACTAAATTTAATATGCAGAATATTTTACAAAAAGATACACAAGAACTCATCAGAAAATGACTACTTTTTTAAAAACCAAAACGGAAGCCAGCGTAGCAAATGCACAGTATATTGCAGGTTTCGTGAGATTCTTTGGGAAAGTAAGATACCTTTCAGGGGAAAAGGCAAAGGACCAAGGCTTCATGATCTAAGACATGTATTTTGCTGTCATTCAATAAAAGAAATCTCAGACAAGAAAATAGACCTTTATTGTGCACTGCCCATACTTTCAACTTATCTGGGGCATAGCTCAATAAGGGCAACAGAAAAATATCTCCGGCTGACAGAGGAACTGTATCCTGACATAGTAAGGCAAACCGAAAATATCACCTCACTTATTTATCCGGAGGTGTATAAAGATGAAACCAACTGATTTTGCATATTATCTTACAAATTTTTTATCAAAGCACCTTCCGGGTACTGAAGGCTGTAGCACTAATACGATTTCTGCCTACAGGGATGCTTTTAAATTACTACTAACTTTTGCAAACAATAAAGAAAAGATAAAAGAGAAAAAACTGAATCTATCTGTAATTGATAAAGATTTTATCATGCGTTTTTTGCAATGGATTGAAAATGAAAGAGGTTGTTCTGTTATTACAAGAAATCAAAGACTTGCAGCAATTCATTCATTCTATCTATACCTCCAGAGGGAGCTGCCTGACGGTATTTATAGGTTCCAGAAAATTTTATCAATACCATTTAAAAAGCAGCAGCAGAAAACATTAAATTTCCTGTCAACAGAGGCAGTTAAAGCACTTCTTTGTCAGCCTGATACCGGTAAAAAAAGTGGCAGAAAACATCTTATGCTTTTAAGCTTAATGTATGCAACTGCAGCCCGGGTGCAGGAAATAGCAGATCTTAGAGTATCGGATGTAATGTATAACTCTTGCTCTCTTGTAAAGCTTATAGGTAAAGGAGATAAAAGCAGATTTGTGCCACTTGAGGCTCCTGTTGCCGGTATGCTTTGCAAGTATTTAGAAGATTTTTTATTGTCAGATTCTTCTAAAATGACAGAATTTTTGTTTGTAAACCATTCGCAAAATAAATTAACCCGGCAAGGCATAACCCATATTTTAAAAAAATATGCTGATGTGGTTAGGAAAAAGAAGCCAGGCTTAATACCGGAAACTATTTCACCGCACTGTCTGAGACATTCCCGGGCAGTCCATTGGCTCCAGGCAGGAGTGGACTTGATATATATCAGAGACTTGCTTGGACATGTCAGTATACAAACAAGTGAAATTTATGCCCGCATTGATGGAGAGATGAAAAGAAAAGCTTTAGAAAAAGTATCTTCATATGCTTTTGCTGGTGAAACACCTTCATGGCAGAAAAATAAATCTTTATTGGCATGGTTAAAGGAATTGAATTAATTGGCTAAATATTATGTAAAGTTTTTTACTGGAAAATCACCGTTATTAATCTTAATGCCAGTAAAAACTTTACATAACAAAATACTTGTCATAACCAACACCCGGGTTTCCATAAAGTATTACATTCTGGCCATTTTTTATAAAATCAAGGCTTGCTAGTGTTTTTAGTTTATTTCTACAGTCAACAGCAAGGTCTTCTATCTTTAGGTCCTCAAGATATTTTTTAGCCGGAAAACCAGCAATACGAATCCTGGCAAGTTTTCCGTTTTCGGTTCTTGCGTCATATTCTTTTTGCAGGATATCACATAGAAATTCTTCATAGCTTAAGTTTTTAGCTCTTGCTTGCACCAAATTTTCAGTTAAGTATTCTCTTATTGCCGGAAAATGGATTTCTTTTGAATACAGGATTATCTTTTCAATGAATTCATTTTTATCTTTCATGCATTCACCTCCAAAACTTCAAGAGGGTTTTCAAGGATATGAGCATAAAGGGAAAGCATTTTTTTGCAATCTTCTTCTATGCCGCTATCTGCTTTTGGCCTAAAATTGCAGGACAGACTTTTTCTTGAACAGATAACAACAATCTTATCCAGGTCTACTGAACCAGGCTTTAGCGACTCAAGTTCATCTATTGCTGCCTCTATCTTTTCGATTCCTGTTTTTCCTGTAATTTCCAGGAGTTCCACAAAGTCTTTTTCATAGCCAACAAAATATTTACCATATATTGTTTGCAGCTTTTGTTCCATCTGGGAAAATGCCGTGCTTTGCGCAAAGGCTTTTGGTTTTGCCTTTAATGTCTTTAGATAATGGTTTATGTCTATTTTCCACTCATGGTTTCCGTATAGCCTTTTATGTTCTGCCACTTTCTCATTTCTGTAAAAACAAATTATTTTGTCTGCATATGCTTTGGTAAGGACAAACTGGCCCACAAGGTCATCAGGTACTGAGTAGTAGCATCCTCCCACATCCACACAGGAGTATTTGCTTACCCTGGAATCAACTGATCTTGCACAATCATACCTTGGAGGTTTTGGATACAGATGTCCTTTCTCTATTTCAAGCATCTGAACTGCGTTACCGCCGTTAAGAAGAATCTGGGGCTTTAAATTCAAGACCTTTAGCTCTTCTTTTAAATAAAACCGCGCCTTATCAAGACTTTCAAAATCGTCTCTTTTTGAAAATACTTTTCTTCTTACATACTCTACACTTCTTTCCACATGGCCCTTTTCGTTTGCCCTGGCGGTATTGCAAAATCTATAGGAAAAACCATAATGGTCAAAAACGTATTCACATATTAATTAATGTAGACATTACTGTCCAATGTATTAAAAATTTAAATAAATTTTTTAAAAGAAAGATTATTCTTTTTAGTAATATGCGAGATAATAGTAGTAATTTATTCTAAAAGGATAATTTTCATATTTAAAACTGCTTTTTATAAAATACGTGCTCTTGACACATGATAGCTTATGCGCTATCATTTAATGCATGGAAAAAGATATGCTGTCTAATCCGAAAAATGTTAAATTTGATGATTTACTAAAAATATGTATAAAACATTTTGGGAACCCAAGAACAAAAGGTAGCCACCATATTTTTAAAACACCATGGAAAGGTGATCCTAGGATAAATATACAAAAAGAGGGAAAAATGGCTAAGCCATATCAGGTAAAGCTTGTACTAAAAGCATTGGAAAAATTGGAGGTGGAAAATGAAAACTAATAAAATAATTGAAAAATATACTTATAGAGTAGAGTGGTCAGAGGAAGATAAATTACATATTGCCAGATGTCTTGAATTTCCTTCACTGGCTGCACATGGAAGCACTGTTGAAGGCGCACTTAAAGAAATTGAAAAAGTTGTTGAAGAAGCAATAGCATGGATGCGTGAAGAAAAAGAAGAAATACCAGAACCATTCGGGTTAAAAAAATATAAGGGAAATTTAACACTGCGGGTTCCTGCTGAAGTTCACAGGAAATTAGCCATAAAATCGGCAGAAGAAGGAGTATCTGTTAATAAGTATATTTTATCAAAATTATCCTGATCTTTTGCATGTCTTATAAAAGCAACTATATGTTAATTCCACCTTGCCCTTAAAAAAATTAATAAGCACAAATAAATTATTGATACATTTTGTAGCTTTTATTTAGCTATTTCCACATATCTCTCACGAGACATCTCTACCCCATAGGCAATTGCTGCACGTATAGACTCTTTTGTTAATTGCGGATACTCTTGTATTAGCTCCTCAACACTCATACCATCAGCTAGTAGGTCAAGAATCAATGATACCCAGATACGAGTTTCACGAATACAAGGCTTACCAAAACATATATTAGGGTCAATAGATATATGCCGTAAAAGAGGATTCGTTTTTAATTTATCTCCCATATAATTTCTCTTACATTAATAATATTTTAATTCAATTTACTTATTAAAAACATATAAAAAAGTTTTTTCTTTGAATGCGGATTTTAATTTATAATATTTTACTGGAAATTAAATGTCAAACAGAACAGACTAGCAGGGAGTTATAAGAACTTGCCTATGATTCCTCCAGTTATAAATTATATATTATTAATTTTTTAATTCTGGGTATCTTCTAATAGTTTACCATTTGACAATATTATAAATAGATGAAAATTTTAAATTTAAATATAATAACATTTGTAAAGATCCTATCTTTAAAACGAATGGAGGAAATTACAATGAATTTACTGGAACGTATTTCTGTTGATCCACAAATATGCCATGGTAAGGCTTGTATTAAAGGGACACGAATAATAGTTACAGTTATACTAGATAACCTGGCAGAAGGTGTTAGCCCTGAAGAGATTTTAAAAAGCTATCCTACTATTCATCCTGATGATATTAAAGCTGCTATTGCTTATGGATCAGAATTAGCCAAGGAATGAATTACTCCCATCGGTGTAGGAACAGATATGTGAAATTTAAAATTGATAAAAAATCTGCTTGTAGAATTTGTCATTGTTATCAAATCAACTGAATACGAGTCAATGACTGCCAATGTTAAATTACACATTTTATCACAACTTAAAAAATATTTTATTCATATGTTATAATAAAGGAAATTAATTTTTAAACTGAAAAAATAACTAATAAGATAGTAGGATAATAAAAATGAAAAAGCTACTGGATAAAGAGGAATTTACGAAAAAGGGAAAGGCTATTTATAAAAAACTCCAACCTGAATTTAGAAAGAATAAAGGCAAGATTGTTGCTATTGAAGTAGATTCTGGCAATTATTTTATTGGAGAAGATGAGCTAGACGCTGCTCAGAAAGCCAGAAGCAGGTTCCCCGACAAAATATTTGTATTCTTTCGTATTGGCTATCCAGTTGTTCATAAATTCAGGAAGGTTTACTTATGATAGAGGGTATCGTAAATAATTTTGATGAACCTATTATTAAATTAGATATTCATCTTTCCACCAGTAATTCAAAAAAAGTAAATGCAATCATAGATACCGGTTTTAATGGTTATATTAGCATTCCTGCTAGCCTCATTGAGGAATCTAATTGGGATTTTCTAGGTACAGAAGAGTATGAGTTAGCTAACGGCGATATAGTAGAAGAAAAAGTTTATATTGGCAAAATATTTTTTGATGGCAGTGAACTTAAAGTATTCAGTTTAACTAACCGTACAAATGATGTTTTAATTGGAACTAAAGTTCTCAAAAACAAAATATTAAAGGTAAATTTTAAAAATTCAAAGGTAACAATAGAATAGTAGCTTTTTATGGATAAGACAAATTAAATTTATTCTTTAATTATTTTCTTAATGCCAAAATCAAATTTAAATAAATTAAGAATTTTCTTCTCTACATTGTTAGCGGTATAAATATATAATATTAACTCTGTAAAATTTCCAAGTGATAGGTAATCATCATATAGTGTTTTATACAATTGCTGTGACTTATTATAGATTGTATGTAATAGACCATAAGTTTTTTTATCAAAGAAGAATGATCTTGTAATTCCGTAGACTGATTCAGGAGTTTCTTTAAATTTATAGCCAATATCTGCAGATATTTTCTTCAGTGAATGATTAAATAAATCATTGTAAAATTCAAACTTATTTTTCCTTTTATATCCAGCGTAAAAATCTAAAAAGTCACATAATATAATATATTCCTGGCTAATCCTTATGACTTTTCTAATGTAGTCTCTGTCTCGTCTTCTATTAACCATTACAAAATTATTCTTTTTTGATGTGTTTACTAATTTGTTAACATTTTTTAATAATAATATCATATTTATCCTTTTTGGTTAAAATTTATATTTTAGAGTGACGTTACTTGAAATTAAGACTTACATTATTTTTTCTAGCATAGTCTTTGGCAAGTGTTATAAACATTGCACCTCTGCTTTTTTTAATTCTTCCGGTAAGGTATGTATCTTTTATTATACTTAAAAATATTCTTATCTTCTGCTCTGGGATTTTATCTACCACAGCTCTAAATGCTCCCAGGCTGTGGTCATCCTCCAGCACTTCTGCTATTTCTTTGGCCAGCAGCTCATTTTCTTTTAACTTATATCTTTTTGATTCAGGATATTTATTAACTACACTTTTTATAGATTCCACAAGACTGTTATTTTCTCCCTCTTTAAAAGACTGTTTTATTTTCCTTTTAATATCGTTGATATTTTCTTTGTCTTCTGTAGTTATTTCCTTTAGTTCTTCACTAGGGTTTTCCACAACCTCCCTACCTGCCCTATTAACGTTATTTAAACTGGTATTTTTAATATTGGTATTATTAGGGTATCTGCCAGATACCACCCCCGATATCTGTGGGTTACCCCCGGGGTATCTGACAGATACCCCCTCTTTTTTATCATTGTTATCTTTATTTTTAGATTTTGGGTTTAATAAAGTATACAGGTTTGAAGTAGAACCTTTGTTGTCTTTGTTTTTTCTATTTTCTTTTTTTAAAAGTCCTTTTTGAGTTAGGGACTTCACTACCCGCATAGCCTGAACCTTAGCCATGCTTCCTTTTTTTGCTATAGTTTCATAACTGGGGAATGCTTTATTTTCACCGTTAACATATCTTGCAATAACAATATATACAGTTTTTTCATAGATGGTTAAATCATCACGATCCAGCAAGTCATTTTCAAGATAAAACCAGTTCTTAACCCTGCCATCTCTTAAATTATCTATACCCATTTAAGAAAACCTCCTATATAAGTCTTCCTATAATGAAAAAAGCCCGGCATGGTACCGAGCCTTCTATATTTAAAAATAACTTTAATTTTTTTGTTATGATCTCTGTCAGTACTATAAAAACTGAACTCTCAAAGGAAATGAATCACGCTATCTGTTTGGATTTTTTTTCTTTTTAAGTATTGCAAAACAAAAAGGCAAGATATAAAAAATCTTTTAAAGTACTTGTATCTTGCCTCTAACAAAAATATGAAATGCAAATTATTTAATTATTGTTTTACTTTTTCATATTATTTATGATCATCTAAATAGCACTTCCAGCGGTAATAATAGTTAATAATATGCTTTACAAAATTTCTAATTTATCAAAAAAGAATCCAGACCAGTCTTGTAATATAAAAATAAATATTTTAATCTCCAGAAATTGTACCTACTTTAAAAAATTATTTTAATATTTTTAAATTTTATGTATAATGAGATTGTATAAATTAACCTTAATTTGTGCTTAAAGTTTAAGGTTTTCTACTAAGAAGTTTTGATAAATTCTTCAAAGAAATTGGCTTAATTTTTGCGGAGTTAGCCTGTAAGCCAAGTTATAACTAGGTATTTAAAGTTTTTCCTGTATCTTTATCTTATAACAATATTTACAAGCTTGCCTGGAACTGAAATTATTTTGATTACTTCCCTGTCCTCTATGAATCTCTTTATTTTTTCCGAATTCATAGCCATCTTTTCTATCTCTTCTTTTGAAAGTCCGGCGCTGACTTCAGCTCTGTCCCTGAGTTTGCCATTCACCTGGAAGATAACCGTAACGAGCTCATCTTTTGCAATTTCTGATTCAAATTTTGGCCATGCTTGTCTGTGAATACTGCCTTTTTCTCCCATTTTTGACCAGAGTTCTTCAGCAATGAACGGTGCTATTGGTGAAATTAAAAGAAGCAGCTTTTTACTCACCTCATATGCTAATAACGGGTTTTTGTTATCACTTTGTACTTCTTCATCATATTTATACATCAGATTCACCATTTCCATTATTGCACTGATTGCAGTATTGAAGTTGAATCTTTCCATTATATCCGATGTAACTTTTTTGATTGTCTGGTGTAATTTCCTATAGAGTTCTTTTTCTATTTCCGGCAATTGTTTTGTATTAAATAAATCTTTTAATTTCGTACCTACCTCGTCCCCGCCGGGGAAAACCGAAGAGCTTGTGCCGGAAATTCTCTTTTTATACAGCTTGATGTATTCAATATTATCAAAAACAATTCTCCAGAATCTTTTAAGGAAGCGGCTTGATCCCTCTACACCTGAATCACTCCAGTCCACAATTGAATCTGCCGGACCTATAAAAAGTATGTAAAGGCGTAAAGTATCGGCACCATATTTATTATAAATTTCTGAAGGATTTACAATATTGCCCTTTGACTTTGACATTTTCTGACCGCCCAGCGTTACAACTCCATGGGGGTAATATCTTGTGAAAGGTTCCCTGAAATTTACCAGGTCCGCATCGTACAGAACCTTTGTAAAAAATCTTGAATATATCAGATGCATTGTGGCATGCTCTATCCCTCCGATATACTGGTCCACCGGCATCCAGTATTTAACTTCTTCCCTATCGAATGCTTCAGCTTCAAAATGTGGGCTGCAGTATCTTAAAAAATACCAGGATGAGCAGACAAAAGTATCCATCGTATCTGTTTCTCTTTTTGCTTCTCCCCCGCATTTTGGGCATTTGGTTCTTACGAATTCTTCACAATAGGAAAGAGGAGAAAGCCCCGTTGGTTTGAAGTCTATATTATAGGGAAGAAGCACCGGCAGGTCATCTTCGGCAACCGGGACAGTGCCGCATTTTTCGCAATAAATTATTGGAATTGGAGCACCCCAATATCTCTGTCTGGAAATCAACCAATCTTTTAATTTATAATTTACATCAGATCTACCTATTTTGTTCTTTTCAAGATAAGAGGTTACTTCTTTTCTGCCGCTATCAGCAGACAAGCCATTGAAAGGACCGGAATTTATCATAATTCCATCTTCAACGTAAGCACTGTTTAGTTGGCCATGACTTTTTCCGTCTTCAGATATGACTTCTATTATTGGAATATTATATTTTTTTGCAAATTC
>JAMCVO010000263.1 GCA_023475715.1 Actinomycetota bacterium | reverse complement strand
GTATATGATACAGGTATATCGAAATATGGCTCAATGACTTTGTCGTCTGGTATATTATTTCCCCTAAATACTGTCATAAGAAGCTCATGCTCCCACTTTCTAGCTAAATCACCTTGACAATGAAAATCCCGAAGGGTTATTAATTCGCGCCATGAAGTTTCAGGATCAAAAAAGATTAGGGGCTGTGTTTTATCGAGACTATTATGTATATACCATAATTCTCTTTTTTTTGCATTTTCTTCATTTTCTGAAAGAATATACACCTGCTTTGCTAATTTTCTTAATATCAACCGGTCACTTTTTGTTATATCGAGTGTTTCTATATGAAACCGGGTATCTATAGTTTTCATAGCTATTTGATCTATCATAAAATACCTGAATAATATAAATATTTTATAAAGTCTTTATCAAAGTATTTTATATTTTACCACAACCCATCCATAAAGTAAAATAGTAATATTGTTTTCCAGTAATCCCATATCTTTGCCTCTTCTTATCCCAATTTAAGCTTAAAAATCTCCTTTTTATTGGCATTGTTATAAATTAATATAAAAAATTTTTAAAAGATTCATAATTTTCAATTACTAAGTATCGAAAAATATTAATTATTTATACAGCAATAAGTATGTACAATTAGTTTAAAAAAAGAGGTGCAATAGGTAATATCAGACAAGACTATTTTATATAAAATTATTCTACTTTATCGAATATTGAATAAGGATTTTGATCTGATCTGACTGACTTACATTAATATTGTATTTAAAAATATTAAATATATTTATCGTTATAAAAAAAGAATAAAACAAGAAATTGTATTACAATCGTGCTTATATAAACAGTCGCCATTCTAAGTATTTGCAAACATGCTTGAGTATCTATTTTTGGTCTGTAAGTGATTTAAAAAGTTTATAAAGTATGATCAACATTAAATTAAACCCTCTCTACATATCTTTGTAAAAATAAAAATGGAATAATATCTAGATTATTTAAATTCTTCAATAAAAACTCCATTGTTTAATAAAAAATCCTTTGTCTTTTCAAAATCTGGAATACCTATTCTCCCACCATAATGCATACATTTTATAGAGGATACTGCAGTAGCAAACTTCATTATATTAACAATATTCCAATTCTTTAAAATACCAAATAAAAAAGCACCATGATAAACATCACCACAACCCGTGGTATCTTTTACATCTACATCAAAAGTTCCAATCTTTATTAATTCCTGATCTACCAAAGCCACAGAACCTTTATTACCAAGAGTGGTCACAAGGATTTCAGGTTTGAATTCTTTGTATAAATTCTTCAGTGATTCTTTAATTTTCTTTGTTTTAAAAAATTCGTACAAAAAAGATTCCGAAGTTATTAAATAATTTATATGGGGTAAAAGTTCCCTAGTTCCATTTAAAATCATATTACAGTCCAACATTACTTTAATATTATTCTGTTGCGCAAATTTTGCAGCTTTTACATCTTCTGCTGGAAGAACACCATCAAGAAGCAGCACTTTACTTTTCTTTATAATTTCCCTGGTTTTATTGGTAAATTTTAAATAAGACCCTGATCCGGGGTAAAATGATATAGCCCTTTTGCCATGTCTTTTGCTTACCTGGATAAAACTGAAAGTTGAAGTTATATTATCTAAAAATTCTATATTATCACAATTGATATTCTCCTTTTTAAGTTCTTTCAATATCTCTTTTCCTATCCAATCATTTCCTAAACAGGTTATTAGTGAAGTTTTTGCGCCGAGACGAGTTGCTGTAACAAGTGCAGTAGATACACAACCCCCGCCTGTATATCTTACATCACTTATGACTGATTGACTTCTATAATTTGAGATTTTATCTACAATACATAAGTAATCTAGGGTAGTTATGCCAAAACCTGCAATATCAAATTCCATTTTTGTTAAAAGTATCTAAATTTTTTTAATATAAAATTTCCTAATTACATTATTTATATATTGCATTGCCGGATATTTATCAAACCTCTTCTGAATAAAATTCAGAATATCCAAATCGGCTTTTTAACGAAAAGTTATATTACTTTACCACAATTTTAATACCATTGCACTGCAAATAATTATTTTTGTCATTTAAAGTTTAAAAGTGCACACCCCTGTAGTTATAATCTAAACCAAAAATAGAAAGGTTGCTTGTTATGGCTCAGATCCACAAAAGGTTTGATGATTCCGATGTCAATTCTTTTTACTTTGTATTGATAATTGAAATTGGTAAGCTAAAAGATTCTAATAAACATTTTTTAGTCTTATAACTCTGGTTATAGCCCTAAATAAAATAAAAAAGTATTTTTTTATAAATTATCCTTTTTTCCCTTACAAATTAGAAGTATCCTAACCTTAATAAAAGTAAGCACCAATCTTATTTTTATACAAAAACCTTTATTATCAATGAAGGATTTTTAAGCTGTGACTGCTATTTAAAGGATGGCTTTCAAAAACTTTTTGGAGTTAGCCTGTAAGCCGAGTTCTATCTTATCTGTGGAATGTTTTTAACTCAAGTGAGTTCTTAAAAATATACAATAATCTTTTTCACCTCTTGTATTTTTTTATAATAATGCTAAAATAATTATCATTATAGAATTATAATATTTTTATAATTCAAAGTTTTTAAAGATTCAAGACTGCGTTGACAGCGGCAATCATTTAAAAGATTGTGGCTGTTTTTTTATTTTTCAGCCCCAATTTCAAGTAATTCAAAATAAGCCAAAATAAAAGGAGGAAATTATGGTTGAAAATAAAATTAGAATTACCTATGTTGATGCAGCAGTCTTAAAGCCATCAGAATATAACCCTCGAACCTGGGATGAGGTCTTGCTTGCAAAACTAACCGACAGTATTTGCCACTTTGGCCTTGTTGACCCACTAATAGTAAACAGTGCCGAGTCAAGGAAAAATGTAATCATCGGTGGGCATTTCCGCTTTGAGGTGGCAAGAAGGCTAAACATTAAAAAAATACCAGTAGTTTATGTAAATATACCTGATATAAACAAAGAAAAAGAGCTAAACCTACGTTTAAATAGAAATACAGGAGAGTGGGACTATGACTTACTGAAATCCTTTGATATAGAAATGCTGCTTGATATTGGATTTGATGATTCTGACCTATCTATTATTTGGGAGGAGAACTTGTCAGCTGAGGATGATGAGTTTGACACAGAAAAGGAACTTTCACTTATAAAAGAGATTAAAACCAAACCGGGAGATATTATTAAGCTTGGAGACCATATCCTTGGATGCGGGGATTCTACAGATACTGCATTTGTAAATAGAATTGCTGGCAGCCTGCAGGCTAATATGGTCTACCTTGATCCCCCATATAATATCTCTCTTAATTATAATACCGGCATAGGCACCAATGGAAAATATGGCGGAACATACACTAAAGACAACAAAACTTATGATCAGTACAGGCAGTTTTTAACTGATTCCATAAAAAATGCACTAATGGTAGCAAAAAAGGACTCTCATATATTCTGCTACTGTGATGAATCATACATTGGAATGCTTCAAAAGATTTACTATAGTCTTGGAATTGACTTTAAAAGAGTTTGTTTGTGGATAAAAAACAACCAGAATGTAACTCCACAGATAGCATTCAATAAAGCATACGAGCCGTGTATCTATGGAACCATTGGAAGTCCATATTTATCAGATAACTTAAAGAACCTAACAGAGATTTTAAATAAGGAAATAGATACAGGTAATAGAACTATTGATGATATCCTGGATTTATTCAATATATGGCTAGCTAAAAGGCTTGCCACATCATCATATGAGCATCCAACCGAAAAGCCACCTACCTTGCATGAAAAGCCTATAAGAAGGTGCACAAAGATTGGGGATATAATAATTGACCTATTCGGTGGTTCAGGTTCTACCCTTATTGCGTGCCAGCAGTTAAAAAGAAGATGCGTAACATGTGAAATTGAGCCGATATTTTGCGACCTCATTATATCAAGATACAAAAGTTTAACAGGGAGAGAGGCTGAATATGTCCAGTAGAATATATAACCTTGGAAGACACAGGCTTGCCTGCGGAGACTGCCGGGATGGCAAACTTGTAAAAGAACTAATAGGTACTGCTAAGATAAAATTAATAATTGCAGACCCGCCATATGGCGTAAGTTACGTTGAGGGAAAGACTGGGTTTGTAAAAATAAAAAAGAATATACCCATTGTAAATGACAACCTTATAAGCGAGGAAAGCTATAGAGAGTTTACAAAAGGCTGGCTTGGTGCAGCAGTTCCGTATATGGCTGCCAAAAACTCATGCTATATCTTTAACTCAGATAAAATGATTTTTGCACTTCGTGATGGCATGAAAGACTGCAATTTTAGGCTTGCTCAGATTCTTATCTGGATTAAAAATAACCAGGTAATGGGCAGGCGCGATTACCTTGCAAGGCATGAACTCATTGCATACGGATGGCATGGCACTCACCAGTTTTATAAATCAAAAGACACATCAGTTTTATTTTATCCCAAGCCAAATGCAAGCCCACTGCATCCCACTACAAAACCACTTGGACTTATTAGAAGACTAATACTAAATAGCACTAAAATTGGTGATATAGTATTTGACCCATTTATAGGCTCAGGCACCACACTTATTGCATGCGAACAGACAGGTAGAAAATGCATTGCAATAGAAATTGATTCAGGCTACTGCAATACCATAATTGCAAGATTTAATAAATTAACAGGAAGTAAAAACTTATGAAAGATAAATTTGATAAAAATATAAAAATAAGAATTAAACAAGATAAGCTGCTTTTAATTGAGCAGCTCAGGAAAACACCAATAGTTTCCGTTTCATGTGAAAAAGTAGGGGTAAGCAGGGCCACATTTTACAGGTGGAAAGTATCTGATTCTAAATTTGCAAGCTTAGCTGATACTGCAATTGCTGAAGGTTGCCAACTTGTAAATGACCTAGCAGAATCACAGCTTCTATCAGCAATAAAAGATAAAAACCTTGGAGCTATTATTTTCTGGTTAAAGCACCACCATCCTGCCTATTTAACCAGGGTGGAGATAAAGGCAGTATCAAGCCTTGAGGCCGGTAAATTAAATAAAAAACAACAGGAAGTAATAGAGCAAGCATTAAGACTTGCAATACCTGGAACCATAAAGGAGGAAAGTGATGGAGAAAATAGATGAGGCTGATTTTATAAAAAAGATATATATAGACAAAGAACTTAGAATGGCGCTTTGCAGAAAAAGCCACTACTGGTTCTTTCACACATACTTACCGGATTATGTCAAATATCCAACTGCTGACTTTCAGAAAGAAATATTTCAAATAACTGAAAATGATAATATAAGAACAGCTGTAATTACTGCCTTTAGGGGTTCTGCCAAATCAACAATAGTAAGCCTTTCTTATCCAATATGGGCAATGTTAAAAGTTCAAGCAAAAAAACACATAGTGATAATCTCACAGACCCAGCAGCTGTGTGAGGTAATACTTGATAATATAAGGAGAGAGCTTGAAAAAAATTCACTACTATCTTCCGACTTTGGGCCATTTAGGCAAGTTTCTGATAAATGGAATTCTAGTATACTTATAGTAAATGATTGCAGAATCTCTGCCATTTCCTGTGGGGAGGCAATAAGGGGAATAAGGTTCGGAGAGGATAGGCCTGATCTTATAATACTTGATGATGTAGAAGATCTCTCGTCAGTTAAAACAAAAGAGGGCAGAGACAAGACCTTTAACTGGTTAACCGGTGATGTAATACCAATTGGAGATATAAATACCAAGATAATGATAATTGGAAATAAGCTTCATGAGGACGGCCTTATGATGAGACTTAAAAAAGCAATAGATGAAGATAAATTCAGTGCAATATACAGGCAATACCCACTACTTGATAATAATGGAAATTGCCTATGGCCTGGCAAATTTAGCACTCCTGAAAACATTACAGAGCTTAGAAA
Organism: Actinomycetota bacterium; assembly: GCA_023475715.1. Next base: position 3,541 of record JAMCVO010000263.1, on the reverse strand, counting down.
AAGCATACCTTCAGAGTCAGCCTGGAGACGGGAGTACCTGCTTGAAATTGTAAATGAGGAAGATGCAGTAGTGCTACCCCAGTGGATTAAATACTACCACGAGATATATGAAGACAGCGAAGACTTAAGATATATTGCAATAGCCGTAGATCTTGCAATATCCGAAAAGGATTCTGCAGATTTTACTGCCATGGTAGCAGCAAAAGTATATAGCTGAGGGCCAAACATAAAAATATATATACTTCCAAATCCAGTAAATAAAAGGCTAAATTTTCCTGATACCATAGAATACATAAAAAATTTATATTCCTGTCTAAGTAGGATCTACATAACCCAATTATTTATTGAAGAGGTTGGATACCAGCCGGCACTTATTCAGGAGTTAAGAAGACAAGGTTATCCTGCTCAAGGGGCAAAAATACTGGGTCAGGACAAACGTGCAAGACTTACACTTACTACCCACCTGATTCAAAATGGAAATATCCTGTTTGCAGAAAAAGGGTGCGAAGATCTTATAGGTCAGTTAACCGGATTTGGATGTGAACGCCATGATGACTTGGCTGATGCTTTTTCCATGCTTATTTTAAAGATAATGGAAAAAAATATAGAGCCTTCAGTAGTTACAGGAGAAATACTTTATATAGATGATTAGAATCTTAGATTTTAGCTGGACTTATTCCCTTCTCTCTTATATCATCCCTTCCCTGTAAAAAACATAGGGAAGGGATATTTTTTTATGACAGAAGAAATAATAAGTTATTGCTTATATGCAAGAAAATCATCAGAATCTGATGAGCGTCAGGCCATGTCAATAGAATCACAAATTAAAGAAATGCTGCTACTTGCAGAAAAAGAAAACATATTAGTAAAGGACATAAGGTCTGAGGCATGCTCTGCTAAAGTGTCAGGAACCAGGCCTGTATTTGGTAAAATTATTGAAGATATAAAGGCTGGATTATTTAATGGTCTACTAACCTGGGCACCAGATAGGCTGTCAAGAAATGCAGGAGACCTTGGAACACTTATTGATCTTATGGATGCTAAAAAGCTACTATCTATAAGAACATATTCTCAAGTATTTTCAGACAGCCCCAATGAGAAATTTCTACTAATGATACTATGTAGTCAGGCAAAACTTGAAAATGATAACAGGGGCTTAAATGTAAAAAGAGGAATAAGAGCAAAATGTGAAATGGGCTGGAGACCATGTATGCCGCCCCTTGGTTACTACAATAGAGCATTTGGGGGAATTAAAGACATTGTAATTGATCCTGATAGAGGATTTTTAGTATCCGAGATGTTTAACAGAGTTGCAAATCATAAATATAGTGGTAGAGAAGTAAAAATTTGGTTAGATAAATCTGGATTTACTACAAGAACTGGTAAAAGGGCAACATTATCTCAAATTTATCTAATGCTTAAAAATCCATTTTACTATGGCCAATTTGAATATCCACTGGAATCAGGTAAATGGTATAGTGGGTCACATGAACCACTTATTACTAAGGAATTATTTGATAAGGTACAAAAGCAGCTTGAAGTTCCAAGAAAAGCAAAATGGGGGTCTAAAGGATTTGCTTTTAAGCATGTAATTAAATGTGCTAGCTGCAAATCCAGTATTGTGGGAGAAGAAAAGTTTAAAAGGCTACTTGATGGATCAGTTAAAAAACACATTTATTATCACTGTTCAGGATCAAAAGAATGTAGTTACATAAAGCCATACATAAGAGAAGAAAAATTAATTGAGCAATTAACTGGCTTTATTGATGGATTGGATGAAAAAAGTATTTGCCTAAGTGGAAGTTTAAAATTAGGGTATTATGAGTATAAAAAGATTACGGACAGCATTATACAAAGTAGCAACATTAACTGTAGCAAGCCTTTTAATATTAGAAGTTATGCAAAATATATTTTAAGTGAAGGGACAAGCCAGGAAAAATCTGAACTAATTGGAGGACTTGGCATTCCATTATATTTTTATAATGGGACAATCTGCACAGAACCAATATCATAAATCACTTTTATTTCTAATCTAATAAATTCATATTTTTATAAACTATTACATTCTTTTTTTAAGTTTAGGTTGAGAGCCGTTTAGGGAAGCCGGTCTATCTTAAGTTGTCGCAAGTTGGCTGGGGAGAGAGGATTCGAACCAATTACACTTTTATGGTTTCTATTGCTTTCATTTTCGCTTCGTTACTCTAACACTAGTTTTTGCAATAATTTTCGTTTTCCAATTTAAAGCAAAATATCCACAAAACCAAAAAGAGTTTATATTATAAATACTTTGTTCTTTTATAACATCAAATTTTGAACTTTTACTGTTAATATGTTAAAGTTGATTCACAAGCCCTCAGTCCAGTTCTCCTTTTAATACCCTCTATCCCAATCCGGTTCTATATTTTGTGCAATAGTTTCAGAAATAAAAACATCTGTTTTTAAAATCTGGTGCAGGGAAGTTGGCAATTTAGGAGTTACCGGCCCATGAAGGCATAGCCTGGAAATCATTCTTTGCCAGGATACTGGTGTTCCATAAGTACTTAGGGCATGCATATCCATTCTATATTTTGAAGCTATAATTTCAGCCGGACCTATCGTCGCTGCTTTTGGTGGTACCAGAGCCAGATCACCGCTGAAACCAAAACTTCCGTGAAGTGAGTTCTGCGCAATAGTAAATGGGGATAGGGTTACTATTCTGGAACTCATTTTTTTCCATTCCTCTAAATCTGCGTCAAATTCCGGAGCATCTGGCTCAATAAATGCACTGTGACCGGTCCACCCTGGTCCCGTATAACAGGCATCTGCACCACCCAGCTCAGCGATCATCTTTCCATAATCTTTTATACTATCTGTAGTGGGACCTTTTACCTGTTGCTCCGGAGGTCTTAAGTCTTTGTCAATTTTATAATAAAAGTAATTTTTTAAAGCTCTTAAAAAACTCTGTGGATAAGACTCGGGAGCAATGTTGCCATCCTGGTCAGCGTATTCATCTTCTATAAAAATAAAAAGATTTTTGCAATTTATTTTAAATCTGTTTATCAACATGGCTACCTTCATATAAGTATGGGCGGGATTTGGCAATATTAACACTAATCTTTTATTCTCGTCTGCTGCTTTTTTTATCCGATAAAACATATCTGTTACCCAGGTAAATTCAACAAGCTCATCCGGTATTACCGTAATCTTTAAATTTTTGTTGGGATGCCTTTCTATATCTTCCCTTTTTATATTTCTAATTTTTTCAAGTACTTTTTTATCTCTGAAAGGTACCCATTTGGATGGCTGGTAATCAAATTTTTTCATATTAACTCCTGATTCTAATAAAGTTTTTTAATTATTTTTTAAATATTATATCTAAGAATGCAACTTATTAGAATTAAGTGATATTTATAAAATAAAGATAGAATTATAAGCATGAGTAAATTATATTCAAAAAAGTCACTTGTCAAAAAACTTGGCACTCAAAAAGATTTATCAATACTGGTTGTTAATTCTCCTTACAATTATGAAAGCCTAATTGGTGGAATTTCATTCATTTCTT
>JAMCVO010000340.1 GCA_023475715.1 Actinomycetota bacterium | reverse complement strand
GTTATTTTATCATTGCTGTTGCTTTAATTATTACATTTTACCCGATAGTAGTAGCATTAGTTACTTCTTTTAAACCAAAGACGGAGATTTTAACTTATCCTCCCACTCTTATGATTAAAAATCCCACTATTGAAGGTTATAAATCAATTCTTTTAAATAGAAATTTTTTAAAGTATGGATTAAACTCTCTGATAATATCCTTGTCTACTACTTTTTTTAGCGTTTCTGTGGGGTCTTTGGCAGCTTACGCTCTGTCCCGATATAGATTTTTCGGGGACAGATTTATTTCTCAATCAGTACTGTTGGTTTATATGTTTCCTCCCGCTCTACTTGTAATACCGTTATATTTACTTTTTTACAGATTTAATCTTATTGACAATATAGCTTCACTCATAATAGCATATATAACATTTTCTCTCCCGCTCTGCATTTGGTTGCTTAAAGGTTTTTTTGATGGATTGCCAAAAGAACTTGATGATTCGGCAAGAATTGACGGGTGCAGCGAAATCGGAATTCTTTTCAGGATAATTTTCCCGATTTCTGCTCCTGGTATTTTATCAGCAGGTGCATTCTCTTTCATGCTGGCCTGGATGGAATACATGTTTGCAATTACCTTTATTACTTCCCAGAAAAGCTTTACGCTTATGGCAGGTTTGGCAAATGTTTTAGGTTTTTGGTTTTCAAATTATTCAGCATTGATGGCTGCTGCCATACTTGCTTCTATCCCCGCGATTGTATTATTTTTTGTTGCCCAGAAATATATTATTAAAGGTCTGGTTTCAGGAGCAGTAAAAGGATAGGATTTGCGAGATGGTTTCAAGTATTTATTTAGTTTTTGATTTTGGTGCAAGCAATGGTAGATGCATTGTTGCTGAATATAATGGGAAAAAGATATGCGTGGAAGTAGTTCACAGGTTTATAAATAAACCGGTTTATGCAGCAGGTACCCTTTATACAGATATCCTTAGATTATTTTCGGAATTAAAAAATGGAATCTCACTAGCATCTGAACGGTTTAATAGCATTGTTTCAATGGGAATTGATACATGGGCAAGTGATTTTGGTTTTATAGATATAAATGGAAAATTAATAGCTAACCCGATTCATTATAGGGATCAAAGCAGACACACCATGGCTGATGATTTGTATAAAATTGTTCCTGAAATTGAAATATTTAATCTGACAGGCGGCAATATAAATTCAACATTGGGACTATATAATTTATATTCCTTAAAACAAAAGAATTCAACAGAAATATTATATGCATATAAACTTCTTATGATACCCGATATTCTAAATTATTTTTTGACAGGAGAAACTTATAGTGAATTTACAAATGCTACTACCACTCTTTTATATAATCAGAAAGATAACAAATGGGAAAATAAAATATTAAAAAAAATAAATGTATCTGCAAATATTTTTAATCAGATAGTTATACCTGGAACTGAATTAGGTGTTCTTACGGATGATTTAAAAAGTGAACTTGGAACAGGTTCGGTTAAAGTTATTGCTCCGGCAACACATGATACTGCCTCGGCTGTGGCTGGGATTCCTGTGATGGATAGAAATAAAAATTGGGCGTTTATTAGTATTGGAACCTGGTATGTAATAGGCATTGAAAATGACTGTCCTGTTATTAACAATGAGGTATTCAATTCGGGTTTTTGCAATCAGGGTGGCGTCGAGGGTTTAAATTTACTTTTTAAAGCTGTAACAGGACTATGGATAATTCAGCAATGCCGGGAAAGATGGATAAAGGAAAAATGTGTTAATGTAGCATGGGACGAAATAAATGAAATGTCTTTAAAATCAACCCCTTTCAAAACATTTATAGATATTAATGATAATATTTTTTTAAAACCACAATCAGATATGCCGGGTACAATTGTAAATTATTGCAAAGATAAGGGGCTAAAAGTTCCTGAGAATATGCAGGAAATTTCCAGATGCATATATGAGAGCATTGTAATGAGTATAAAAAGTAATTTCAGTATGCTTGAAAAATTAATTGATAAAAAAATAGAAATAGTACAAATTATTGGCGGGGGTACTCAAAACAGGATATTTTGCGAATGGATTGGAGATGCATTAGGTATACCTGTGGTAATAGGGCCGGTTGAAACTACATCGATGGGTAATCTGATTATGCAGCTTAAGGCTGCCGGAGAGATAGGAAGTTTAGAAGAGGGAAGAGAATTGTCTTTAAATTCAAGCACAGTAATTTATTACGAACCCGATAAAAAAAATAAGGATAAATGGGACGGCGCATTTAACAGATATGTGAAAATTTTATAAAATAAAGATATTCATTTTGTATTTTATTATTTTTAAGATTAAAGAGAATTTAAATTGATAGAAACAAAAAAAATTGAGCCATACGTTGGTGAACCTGATAAGGAAAGGTTCCTGGCGGCTCTAAAAAGAAAAAAGGTTGACAGGGTACCAAATAACGAAACATTGATTGACAGTATGCATGTGGAAAAAATATTAGGAAAATATAGCGGGAGTACAATTGCATACGGCGGAGATCCTGGCAAAGGTCCGGCGCATTCAGCCATAAGACCTATGTATCCGGATGATTACATAGATCTTTGTAATATTATTGGCCAGGATGTTATGACCTTGGATGGAGGTTTTTGGACTCCCTTTAAAAAGGAAGACAGTAATGGTAAATTAGTTCAGGTTATTGATAAATCGGTAAAAACAAGAAAAGACTTTGAATCCTTAATTTTAGATTCTAAACCTCAAATCGATTATGACATCAAATATATAAGAGAATATAAGGAAACATTGAAAAGATGCGCGCCATATAAGCGGAATACTTACAGTTATGGCTGTATCCTTCAAACCCTATATGAATTTGTGGTAGGAATGAATGATTTTATGATTATGTGCTATGACGATATGCAGCTGGTTGAGGATATGCTGGAAGTGTCAACGGAATATTTCATAAAATTAACAGAGGTCATTATTGGAGAAGGGGTAGATTTTATTTTTCCTGCAGATGATGTTGCTTTTAAAAGCGGGCTTTTTATTCCTCCAAAAATTATGAAGGAAATTTGGGTTCCCAGGATTGCCAGGATAATAGAACCGGCAGTAAATGCAGATGTACCAGTCATGTTTCACTCTGACGGAAAAATAGACGATATAGTTGAAGATCTTATTGATATGGGAATTGATTGTATTAATCCTATGGATCCATATAGTGTTGATTACAGGGAGTATAAAAAAAGGTATGGAGATAGACTTTGTCTTTCAGGAAATGTGGATATTGATTTTCCGTTAGCCAGAGGAACACCTGAAGATGTGGTAAAAGATGTCGAGGAACATATGAAATTCTTAAAACCAGGATATGGCTATATTGCTACTTGTTCACATTCAATCGGTAATAATATCCCGCATGAAAATTTTATAGCTTATATAAATGCCATTCATGAATACGGTAGGTATTAATTGGATAAGTTTTTAGGATTTGTTTTATAATTTGTTCTTTATGATGATAATAATTTAAAAAATTTTAAGTTTGGAGAAAATAATGACCGATTATTTAGTTGGTTCAGATGTTGGAACAGGCGGGACAAAATCTGTAGTAATAGACAAAGACGGCAATATTTTAGGGCAGCATTTTATTGAATATCCGCTGCTTACGAACAGCATAGGCTATGCAGAGCATGATCCGGAATGGTACTGGAGAGCAGTGGCAGATACCATAAGCAAAGCAATAACTGATTCCAAAATAAACCCAAAAAATATAAAGGGTGTAAGCATCAGCGCCCTATCGCCAGCCTGCATACTTGTAGATAAAGAGCTACAGCCATTGCAGCTTGCCCATATCTGGATGGATAGAAGGTCAACAACACAATGTGAGTGGTTAAAAGAAAATATTGGAGAAGAGAGGGTATTTAATCTCTCGGCAAATCCCATAGATCCTTATTATGCGCTGACCAAGCTTATGTGGGAAAGAGACAACAGGCCAGACCTGTATAAAAGAACCTATAAGCTTCAAACTGCCGCAGATTATCCGGCCATGAAACTAACAGGCAAAGCAGTCACAGATTATTCAAATGTATCCCTGATTGGAATAGCATTTGATATTAGAAAAAAAGTCTGGGACGAAAAACTTTTGACAGAAATAGGTATTGATAGGCAAAAACTGCCGGATGCTTATCCATGTGAAGAGATTATAGGGTATGTTACCAAAGATGCTTCTTTAAGTACGAACATCCCTGAAGGTACACCTGTGGTTGCAGGCACTGTGGACGCTACTGCTGCCTGGGCAGCCGGCGGAGCTATTGATGACGGGGACTCTTCAGTAGTTATGGGAACTGCGGGGGTTTTGGGAATTGTACATAAAAAAGAAAATTTTACCAGGAATATGATTACAATTGTCCACACGGCTGACTCCAAAAATACATATACCACTGTTTCTGCGCAATTGTGCGGCGGGCTATACAGGTATTTCAGAGACAAACTGGCCATAGCGGAAGTTAATGCTGCAAGGGATCTTGGAATAGATCCATTTGAAATTATGGATATTGAAGCGGAAAAAATAAAACCAGGATGCGACGGGCTGGTAATACTGCCATATTTTCAGGGTGAGAGAACACCAATCTGGGACCCTTATGCGAGAGGGCTTATATTTGGACTCTCATTCAATCATACCAGAGCCCATATACTTAGAGCCATTATGGAATCTGCTGGTTATGCCTTCAGAAACAACTACAGTATTATTAAAAAAAGTGGAATAAAGATAAATCTTCCCATAATTTTAAGTGAAGGCGGGGCAAAATCCAGGTTATGGAGACAGATAGTCTGCGATATGCTTGAGATACCTGGAGCATATATGAAAAGTTCAACCGGTGCACCCTTGGGTAATGCCGTACTTGCAGGGGTTGGTACTGGTGTATTTAAAGATTTTTCAGTAACAAAAAAATGGGTCGAGATTGGAGACAGGACAGAACCAATTGCCGCTAATACGAAAATATATGAACAGTATTATAAAATATTTTTGGAGCTTTATGATAGAAATAAAGACTTATATGTAGAGCTTGCTGAAATTAAAAAAAATGTAAATATTTAATAGTTTTAAGCACAAATAATTATAAAAAGAATTAATATCTGGAGGAGAAATTGTCTAAAGTCAAAGAAGAATTACAAAAATACGTCAAAGCCCTATATCAAAAAGAAATACTTGATTCTGCTGGAGGTAATTGTTCTGCCAGGGAAGGTAATAAAGTTTTTGTAACAAGAAGGGAAAGCTCAAGTCTTAAGCAATGGAACCTTGATGAGGACTTCATCATTGAAACTGATTTGAGCGGAAAAGCAGCAAGACCGGAAATGCAGGCTTTCCTAACCCGTGAATCACATGTTCATTACAGGATACTGGATGAGTTTCCCCATATAAATGCAGTTTTTCATGTTCATCCAAGATACCTGCTTGGATTTGCATCACTGAAAGCTGATATGCCAATTGTAACTGGACTTGCCCGTGACTGGTTATTTCCACGCTATATTAAATGTATTAAAGACGAGCCGGAAGTAAGTATCAGGGAGTCAGTTGCAGTTACGAAATATTTTAAATACTTATATAACTTAAATCCCAATAGCGGTTTGGCATGCCTGCTGCCTGGTCATGGTGCGGTAATTGCCGGCAAAGATTTGCGGGAGACATTTTCAAAAACAGAAGCTCTTGAGAATAATGCCAGAACTTTCTATTACATGCAAATAATAAAAAATAGTAATTTTTATAAGGAATATAGAGAGATGTGCCTGGAAGATATGTATGAAGACTGGCAGCATATTCAAAGAACTGAAATAAAAGATACCGAGTTTTATTTTGAAAGAAAAGATGTGGAATTTTAATTATATTAAGTTTCGTATAAATTAAATCATTGAAACATATTTTTATATATTCTTAAAAATAAAAGCTTTAAGGCATGAAGAAAGGAATATGATTAATGAGTAATATAGTGAAAGATTTTACCGAAGCAGCATTAGCCCAAGGAAACGGAGTACTGCATCTGTGCCCTACCTGGGTTCCGCGATCATTTCTGGTTCCGGGCAGAAGATTAAAATTACATCCGGATGATCTGTATATTTTAGGAACAGAAAGAGGAGGAATTGACGAAAGATGGCTTGCTTCAACAACAAAAGCCTATAACGGACCCTTAACTCCAGATGATGAGGGTCTAAGTTATGTAGTCCACGATAACCAAAAATACACTCTAAGAGATATTATAAAATGCTGTGGCGATATAATACTTGGAAAAGACACCATGGAAAAATATGGAGGCTGGAAAATATATGCAAAGTTTTTTGATAATATGGAACCAATTCCCCATCACGTTCATCAAATGGATGAGCATGCAAAAAATGTAGGTATGGAAGGAAAACCTGAAGCATATTATTTCCCGGTTCAATTAAATACAATCAAAAATACGTTTCCTTATACCTTTTTTGGACTGGAGCCCGGTACAACCAAGCAGGATTTGATTAATTGTCTTAAAAACTGGGGCAGGGGAGATAACGGGATTTTAGACCTGTCGAAAGCATACAGGTTAAAACCCGGGACCGGATGGCTGCTGCCTCCGGGAATTCTCCATGCACCCGGAACACTGGTAACATATGAGGTTCAATGGGCATCTGATATCTTAAGTTTATTTCAATCAATGGTTGGAGACAAATTTATAGACAAGGAACTACTGACCATCAGTGTGCCGCCTGAAAGAAAAAATGATTATGACTATATTGTCAGCATGCTGGATTGGGAAAAAAATATCTTACCCAATTTTAGGGAAAAGTTTTATCGCACTCCAAAAATAGTTAACAGCAATACCAAAAGTCAAGGCTATATAGAAAAATGGGTAGTCTATGGAAAAATTGATAACAAAGAATATTTTAGTGCCAAGGAATTAACCATAGATCCTAAAGCAAAAGCAATCATTTCAGATAACGGAGCATACGGATTGGTAGTGCTGCAGGGTATTGGAAAAATTAATGGAGTTGGGGTTTCCAGCCCTACCCAGATAAGATACGGCGAGCTAACAGATGATGAATTTTTTATTACGTATCAGGCAGCACAAAAAGGAGTGGAAATAGAAAATACTGCAAACGAACCCCTGGTTATGCTAAAAGTTTTTGGACCTGATACCAATCCTGATATGCCTGAAGGTTAATTGAATTTTTAAGGCAGTTTATGAAATAACTAATTTGGAAATATTAAGAAATGGATGAAAAAGAAATAAAAATAAAAGAGGAAATAATAAAATACGGGAAAATGATAAATGATAGAAATCTGGTGGTAGGTCCGGGAGGCAATATTTCCCACCGGGAAGGTAATATTGTATTTTTAACTCCATCAGGACTTGGTTTTGATGAAATAGGTATAGAGGACATTGTTTGTATGGATCTAAATACCAGGGAGATTACCAGTGGGACCAGGAGACCGACCAGCGAAGTTGCAATGCACATGGAAATTTATGGGGCAAGAGAAGATGTAAATACAATTTTTCATACCCATCCGCCTATAACCATCGGTGTTATAGGTGCGGGAGTTGAAATAAAGCCACTTTTTCCTGACTTTCCGTTATTTCTTGGAAAGAAAGTTCCAATTATTGAGTACACCACTCCATGTACCCAGGAATTAGCTGATCTGGTTAAAAAAAATATCGGGAATTATGAAGCATTAACATTAAAAAAACACGGTCTTATTGTTGTTGCAAAGAACTTTAGAGAAGCCTGGGTAAAAACAGTATTAATAGAAGAAACAGCAAAAATGATTGTTGCAGCAAGAACTTTGGGTAAAGAGGCAGTAATTACTTCCGAAGAGATTGATGAAATAAATAATCTTGAGATAGAAAAATACAGGAAAAGATTAATGAAGGATAGCCAATAAGTTTTCTGCCTTAATTAAATTTTTTATAAACTTATAATCAGGAAAGCAGTATCATGATGAATTTTTTCGATATAAACCACTGGATAAGAGGAGATAAATTCATAAAGAATGGAAAAAATGAATTGATAAAGCTGATTAAATCTTTGTCTGAAAACGAAATCCAGACTGCAATTCTAACAAATGAATTGTCTCTTAAATATGACTGGCATACAGGGAATAACGAGTTACTGTCAAATAAATCATTATTGGAAAGTGATAATTTATACCTGTGTTTGATCCTGGTGCCGGAAGTTTACATAACTTTTGATTTTAACAAATATGTAAAATCTTCACTGGCTCAAAAAGTAAGGCTGTTCAGGTTATTTCCGAAATCTCACCTGTTTTATATAAACGATACCTATATGAAAAAAATATTTAAAATACTCTCGAGCAGAAGAATTCCAATAATGATTGATCTAAAAGAGCTTGATATAACAGGAAACAAGTATTTTGCAATGGATGAATTGAATAGCATCCTTAAGGAAAATCCGGATTTACCTGTTATTTTAGAATGCACTGTAAAACAGGCAATGTTTAACAGGTTATTGTATCCCTTGCTTGAGAAATACCAGAATTTATATATTGAAACAAGCAAACTCTTTTTAATGGAACAGATTGAAGATATGGTTAAAAAATTCGGTTCAAAAAGACTAATTTTCGGCACCAGCTATCCTGCACTTGATATGGAATTTTCTGTTGTAAGGATTCTTATGTCAGGTCTAAATAAGCAGGTTAAAGAAGATATAGTCTTCAGTAATATCGATAATCTTTTAAGGAGCATATGGTATTTCTCAAGCAAGGGATTACATCAGTGAAATAAGCAAATTTAAAATTATAGATGCACATATGCATCTGGGAAAAGTAATGCCAAATATTTATTACGATAATTATAGTGATAAGAGAACCGTAGATTTGTTGAAAAAATATAACGTGGTCAAGTGCATTTGCTCCCATGCCAGAGGTTTTTTTGATATAGAAGGTCAGATAGATGAAATAACCGGAATTTCCAGTGAATTTGGAAATTTTATAAGCTGGTACTTAATATACGACCCCCGTTTACCTGAAAAATCATTAGATATTATTAAAAAAAATAGAGCAAAGATTGAATTTGCAGGAGTGAAAATACATCCGGCATTTCATGAAACAATGATTGATGATATATCTTATTATCCACTGTGGAAGTATGCTCTTGAAAATGATACGGTCATTCTAACCCATAGCTGGAGCCCTTATACCGATAATCCGAAGCAGTTCTATGCAAACCCGCTCCTTTTAGAGAAAGTGATGAAAAATTTCCGGAATTTAAAAATTATTCTTGGACATGCGGGCGGCAGGAAATCTTTTTTTGAAAAAGTTATAAATTTCACCAGCAAATACAATCATGTTTATCTGGATCTTTCGGGAGATGATTATTGCCCGCCGATTTATAGAAAAATAATAGACAGCATTGGCCCATACCGAACTCTTTTTGGAACGGATATGCCAATGGGTGACATAAGATATTACATAATAAATGTACTTAGGGCAGATCTTGATGATAAGGAAAGAGAAAATATTTTTTTTAACAATGCAAATAAACTTTTTAAATTCAGATAATTAAATTTATATTGTTGTAAGAAAGGAAAGCTGTCTGAACTG
>JAMCVO010000488.1 GCA_023475715.1 Actinomycetota bacterium | reverse complement strand
CCCCGTATGTTTTTGACAATTTAGAACAGGAAAAACCTAAAGATCATTTTACGATAGGAATAAATGATGATGTAACGCATCTTTCCCTGGAAATCAAAGATAACATAGTAACAGCACCAGAAGGTACTATCAGATGCAAATTCTGGGGATTTGGTTCTGATGGCACTGTTGGCGCAAACAAAAATGCCATTAAAATTATTGGTGATAACACTGATATGTACGCACAGGGATATTTCGCGTATGATTCTAAAAAATCAGGCGGAGTTACAATTTCACACTTAAGATTTGGTAAAAATCCTATTAAATCACATTATTTCATAAATTATGCAGACTTTATAGCCTGCCATAAAGAGGTATATATATACCAGTATGATTTGCTTAAAGGTTTGAAGGATGGTGGAACTTTCCTTTTAAACTGTGAATGGAATATAAAAGAGCTTGAAAGTAAATTGCCTGCAAGAATGAAAAAATATCTTGCCGAGCATAATATAAATTTTTATATTATTGATGCAACAAAGATTGCTGCGGAGATTGGTTTGGGAAACAGGATTAACATGATAATGCAGTCAGCATTTTTCAAGCTGGCGAATGTTATCAAAATTGAAGATGCAGTCAAATATCTGAAGAGAGCAATTGCAAAAACATACGGGGCAAAAGGCGAAGAAGTTGTTCGAATGAATAATGCTTCTGTTGACAGAGGAATTGAGGCTCTTGTTAAAGTGGAAATACCACTATCCTGGAAAGATGCAGTAGAAACTGCAGATATAAAAATTGCTCAGGAACCTGATTTTATTAAGAATGTTCTCAGAATAATGAACAGGCAGGAAGGGGATAATATACCTGTAAGTGCTTTTGCAGGTTCTGAAGATGGCTCATTTCCGCAGGGTACCTCAGCTTTTGAAAAAAGAGGAATTGCAATAAATGTTCCGGAATGGATTAAGGAAAACTGCATACAGTGCAACCAGTGCTCATTCGTATGTCCTCATGCGGTAATAAGGCCCTTCTTGCTAACTAAAGAAGAATTTAAAAAAGCCCCAAAAGATTTTGAAATGCTTGAGGCAAAAGGTAAAGGACTTGAAGGTTTGAAATACAGGATTCAGGTAAGCAATCTTGACTGTACCGGTTGCGGCAACTGTGCAGAAACTTGTCCGGCCAAAGTAAAAGCTTTGGTTATGAAGCCTTACAGTACACAGGAAAAACAAAAACCCCTGTGGGAGTTTGCAGTAACAATTACACCAAAAGAAGATATTGTTTCAGCAGATACGGTGAAGGGAAGCCAATTCAAACAGCCACTTTTTGAATTTTCCGGCGCCTGCGCCGGCTGCGGGGAAACACCTTATGTCAAATTAATTACCCAGCTTTTTGGTGACAGGATGATTATTACAAATGCTACCGGATGCTCTTCAATCTGGGGTGCTTCCGCGCCGGCAATTCCTTATACTACAAATGCCAAAGGTAAAGGTCCGGCATGGGCAAACTCATTGTTTGAAGATAATGCCGAATATGGTTATGGTGTTGTACTCGCAATGAAGCAGCTTAGAGATAAGCTTGAATCTTTGATATGCGAGCTTGAAGGCCCCGGCATAGATGCTGACATTAAAGAAGCTGCCCAGGAATGGATTTCAACAAAAGAGGATAACGAAGGAAGCAAAGCTGCCAGTAAAAAAATCTTAAAACTTTTGGAAAGGGATTGGAAAGATCCTAAAGCTAATGAAATTAAATCTGAAATTATTAAATTAAAGGATTATTTAATTAAAAAATCTGTTTGGGCGATAGGTGGTGACGGCTGGGCTTATGATATTGGTTATGGTGGACTTGACCATGTTTTAGCCGCAAATCAGAATATAAATATTTTAGTTTTGGACACAGAAGTATATTCAAATACGGGAGGTCAATCTTCGAAATCTACACCTAAAGGGGCAGTTGCAAAATTTGCTACTGCAGGCAAACAGGTCAAGAAGAAGGATCTTGGTTTAATTGCACAGTCATATGGTTATGTCTATGTGGCTCAGATTGCAATGGGTGCAAGTAAAAATCAGGCTTTAAAAGCAATAATAGAAGCTGAAAGTTACAATGGACCTTCTCTTATAATTGCATATGCTACATGTATAAATCAAGGAATAAAACAGGGTATGGAGATCTCACAATACAGACAAAAGCAAGCTGTTGAAGCCGGATACTGGCACTTGTACAGATATAATCCTTTGTTAAAAAGAGAAGGAAAAAACCCTTTTATACTTGATTCAAAAGAACCTACCGGGTCATTTAATGAATTCCTTATGGGTGAAATAAGATATTCTTCACTGGAGAAGACATTTCCTGAAAATGCTGAAAGATTATTCAAGGAAGCTGAAGAGGAAGCTAGGGAAAAATACCAGAATTACAAACGAATGTCTGAGATCGTATATTAAATATGAGAACTCCTTGATATTATATTTTTTTGTCGGTTCATCAGGGATGTTTTCTTATAACATTTTTTGTAATATTCAAAACAAATAAGGGTAAAAAATTAAATAATAAATATGAAAATAAAAAGAGAAATAATTGTAATGAAGTTTGGTGGTTCATCCGTAGGAAATGCTGATAAAATCAGAAATGTTGCCGAAAGAGTAATAAGAGCAAAAGATGATGGCAAAGATGTAGTAGTTGTTGTTTCAGCAATGGGTGACACAACTGATAATCTTATCAGTCTGGCAGGCGAAATAAACGATAGTCCAAATAAAAGAGAAATGGATATGCTCCTTTCAACAGGAGAACAGGTGTCTATAGCACTTATAGCCATGGCCATACAAGCAAAAGGGTATGATTGTGTTTCACTCACTGGAAACCAGGCCGGGATCTTTACTGATGAAGTTTATTCAAATGCAAAAATTACACATATAAACAACGCAAGACTCTTAAAAGAATTAAAAAATGGTAAAATAATAATTGTTGCAGGCTTTCAGGGCATCACTGCGGATGGTAACATTTCTACACTTGGAAGGGGCGGCTCTGATACTACGGCAGTTGCTCTTGCTGCGGCTCTAAATGCAGAATACTGTGAAATATATACCGATGTTGATGGAGTTTATACTGCAGATCCCAATATTGTTCCTGAAGCCAGGAAAATTGACAAACTTTCTTACGAAGAAATGCTTGAAACAGCTTCTTCGGGAGCAAAAGTCCTTCACCTAAGAGCCGTTGAATTTGCAAAAAATCATAATGTAGTTTTATCAGTAAGATCAAGTTTTAATGAGAATAAGGGGACATGGGTTATGGATGATAATAAAAAAATTGAGCGAATGGAAAGGCCAGTTGTAACTGGAGTAACTTATGACACGAACCAAGTAAAAATTACAATATTTGGTCTGGCTGATAAGCCAGGAATTGCCGCAAGACTATTCGGAGAATTTGCCTTGGAGAATGTAAGCGTTGATTTGATTGTTCAAAATGTAAGTGAAAAGGGCATTGCCGCAATTTCATTTACAGTTAAGAATGAAGACTTAAACGAAGCAAAGAAGGTAGTTGAAAGTTTGAAAAAGGGGCTGGATTTTACTGAAACTAATATTGATTCAAATGTTGCCAAAGTCTCATTAGTAGGTGCAGGCATGCAGACGCATGCAGGTGTTGCAGCAAAGATGTTTGAAATACTGGCAAAAGAAAATATAAACATTGAAATGATCAGTACATCACC
Source organism: Actinomycetota bacterium (assembly GCA_023475715.1). The sequence continues at coordinate 6,043 of JAMCVO010000488.1, read as the reverse complement.
GATCAGAATATCTTGCGTTATAAGAAAAGAGAAGGTAAAAGCAGCAGTAAAAGTATTGCATAGTGGCTTCGGACTTGACAGGGAAAGATGATTTTAAGTTTTAATTATAAAGCAGAGAAGGTATAGGTGCATAAGTGAAAGAATACAATGTTGCGATAGCAGGTGCAACAGGGGCTGTTGGGCAAGTTTTTCTATCAATTCTTGAAGAAAGGAATTTTCCAATCAAGAATCTTACAGCACTTGCTTCGTCCCGTTCTGCAGGCAAAAGGGTTAAATTTAGAAATGAAGAAATTGAAATAAAAGAATTAGCCAGTGATTCTTTTAAAAACATAGAAATTGCCCTTTTCTCTGCAGGTGCTTCAAGGTCAAAGGAATTTGCAAAATACGCGGTTGAAAGCGGAGCAGTAGTTATAGATAACAGCAGCGCTTTCAGAATGGATGAAACTATTCCGCTTGTAGTTCCTGAAGTTAACAGGGAGGAGATATTCAACCATACTGGTATTATTGCTAATCCAAACTGTTCTACCATTATTATGGCTGTGGCACTAAAACCAATTTATGATTTATCGCCAATTAAAAGAATAATTGTATCAACATATCAAGCTGTATCCGGTGCAGGTGCAAAAGCTATTATTGAGCTTGAGGAGCAATCAAGGAAAATAACAAGTCAGAAAAAAGATGAAGTTAAATGTAGTGTTTTCCCGGTACAGATAGCATTTAATGTCATTCCCCATATAGGTGAATTTCTTGATAATGGATATACAATGGAAGAAATGAAAATGCTGGATGAAACCAGAAAAATATTCAAAGATTATTCTATAAATGTATCTGCAACTACCGTAAGAGTTCCGGTTTTTACATCACATTCTGAGTCGCTAAATGTTGAAACAAAAAGTAAGATTACAATAGAGCAGGTAAGAAAAGCATTGAAAAATGCACCTGGAGTCACATTAAAAGATGATTTTAAAAATTGCATATATCCGACTCCACTGGATTCTTCCAGAAGGGATGATATTTTTGTTGGAAGAATAAGGGAAGACATTTCAGCTGAAAATAGTATAAACATGTGGGTGGTTGGTGATCAGCTTAGAAAGGGCGCTGCGCTGAATGCTATCCAGATAGCGGAAGCATTGATAAATAAGAAATAATAATATTCCATATGGTATTTACAATAGCAGGTGGAATGTTTTTCACCTAATAGGTCAGATGAAGTTATATGGTTATAAATTTTCTTTTCTTAATTTCTCTTTAAAATCCTTGATTCTCTTGATTCTTTCCATCAATTCCTTTTCAAACCCACGGCCGGTCGGGGAATAGTATATTCTGTCCTTGAGTTCGTCCGGGAGATATGTCTGGTAGACCACAGCATCTTCAAAATTATGTGGATAAACATAACCTTTTGAATAACCAATTTCTTTCATAAGTTTTGTAGGGGCATTTCTTATATGGAGAGGAACAGGCAGAGACTGATATTGTTTTATATCTTTTTCCACATTATTAAATGTTGAATAAAGTGCATTGCTTTTTGGAGCCAGCGCAAGATAAATTGCTGCTTCTATAATTGCAAGATAACCTTCAGGAGGACCAATAAAATCAAAAGCATTTTTTGCAGCTATTGTAATATTTAAAGCATTGGGATCTGCAAGCCCTATATCTTCAGAGGCAAACCTTACCATCCTGCGAATTATATACAATGGATCTTCGCCGCCTTCAATCATTCTTATCGTCCAGTAAACTGCTGCGTCGGGGTCGCTTCCTCTCAAGCTTTTATGAAGAGCTGAAATCAAATTAAAATGCTCTTCAACATTGTTGTAATAAATTAAGGCTTTTTTGCCAATAATATTTTCTATAAGAGGTATGCCTATTTTGATAATTTCATCTTCACCTTTTTGTAATAAAGAGCTTACCGCAAGTTCCAAAATATTATAAGCAACTCTGACATCACCATCACAGAATCTGCTTATGAAATGCAATGTTTCTTCTTCAATATCAATATTATAATTGCCTAATCCCTTTTCTTTATCCAAAACAGCTTTCTTTAACAGGAAGTTTATTTCTTCCGGCAACAGTTTATTCAGCACAAATACCTTGCATCTTGAAAGCAGTGCAGAGATCACCTCAAAAGACGGATTTTCAGTCGTAGCGCCAATCAAGATTATGGTTCCATCTTCCACATAAGGGAGAAATGCATCTTGCTGGGCTTTATTAAAACGATGAATTTCATCAATAAAAAGGATGGTTCTTTTACCATGTGTTTTTTTTTCGTACTGCGCAATTTCCATAACATCCTTGATCTGCTTTATGCCTGAAGTCACTGCCGAAAAAGATATAAACCTGCTTTTTGTTTTTTTTGCTATAATTTTTGCAAGTGTTGTTTTACCGCATCCTGGAGGACCCCAGAAGATCATGGAAAACAGCTTATCTCCATCAATTATTCTTTTTAGAATCTTGTCTTGCCCGACAAGATGCTGCTGACCAATAAAATCGTCGAGTTCCTGCGGGCGCATTTTATCTGCGAGGGGAGCTTGAGATGGGAAGCCGTGGGGGTAACTGTCATTACTGTTAAATTTATCAAATAATGTCATTTTTTAATTATTGTAAGAATTTTACGTGAACTTTTCTTGTCCTGGGACCATCAAATTCACAAAAATAAACTCCTTGCCATGTCCCAAGCAAAAGCTTACCGCCTTCAATCATCAAGTTCAAAGTTTGTCCGAAAAGGCTTGATTTTATATGTGCATCCGAATTACCTTCAACATGGAAATAACTGTCGCTTGCTGGAACAAGCCTGTTAATCTTGTTTATGATATCATCCGTGACGTCCGGGTCTGCATTTTCATTTATCGTAATGGCAGCAGTTGTGTGAGGTATATGAATAAAACATATACCATCTTTTTTGAATGATGAACGTATCAAAGCATTCAGCTTATCAGTTATATCTATAAATTCCACTCTTTTGTTTGTTTTGATTTCTATGATTTCAGTCATTAAATCCTTTCGTGACTATAAAATCTTTTAATGATTAAATTTTAGCTAAAAAAAATTTAAAAAACTACTTAATTTAAAATTTAATTTAAAATTTAAAATCTGCCACATGTATCAATTCTTAATTGAAAAAATAATATAAAAACCTTAAAATGTTTTAAGTATCTTTAAGAAATCTTTTTTAAGAAACCTTTGGAGTCAATTAATTTTTGTCTTTAAAAATGTTTGAAATACTCAAAAAAAAATATAGTGTTACAGGCATTGGAAACGCCATTATAGATATTGTGGCAAATGTTGAAGACAACTTCATAAAGAGCCGCAATCTTGATAAAGGTTCAATGAAGATTATTACCGAAGATGAAGCTAACTTGCTAAACGATCAGATATCAGCCGTTAAAATGATATCCGGAGGCTCTGCCGCCAATACTGTAGCAGGACTTGCAATGCTTGGACATAAAGTCGCTTTTATTGGAAAAGTAAAAAATGATCCTCTGGGAAAAGCATTTGAAAAGGAGCTGAAAGCTATTGGTGTTACCTTTATCACACAAAAAGCGCAAAACAGTGTGTCTTCAACTGCCAGGTGCATAGTTCTAAGCACGCCTGATGCTCAAAGGACAATGATTACCTGTCTTGGTATTGCGGGCTCGCTCGGCCCGGAAGATATAGATGAAAAAATAATTACCAATTCATCCATTATTTATCTTGAAGGATATTTATGGGACAAGGATACTGCTAAAAAAGCAATTTTGAAAGCTATTGAACTGTCAAGAAATACAGACTCAAGAGTAGCATTCGGTCTTTCGGATAGTTTCTGTGTTATAAGGCATAAAGAAGAATTCTTGAATCTGATAAACAATCATATCGATATACTATTTGCAAACGAGCTTGAAATAATGGCATTATTTGACACTGATAATCTGGACTTTGCTATAGATAAATGTAAACAGTTAAAAATCCTGGTTGTCATAACCCGATCTGAAAAAGGCTCAATAATTATATTTGGGCATGAGATAATCTTCGTGGAAGCTGAAATAACAAACGTCATGGATAGCACTGGAGCCGGAGACCTTTTTGCTGCAGGTTTTTTAAGCGGACTTATTAAAGGCAAAGATCTTTGTTCATGCGGAAAAATGGGCAGCATACTGGCATCAGAAGTAATAAGCCATTATGGTGCCAGGCCAGAGTTACCCCTTGTCGAACTTCTAAAAGAAAAGGGTTTTTAAAATTATTGAAAGGAGATTAATGAAAGATAAAAGCATGGCAGAAGTTGGTGTTTTTGGTGGCTCAGGTTTCTATAATTTCTTGAAAATAAAAGAAGAATTGAGCATGAATACCATATATGGCAAACCCTCAGATACTATTGTAATTGGAGAGCTGGAAGGCATAAATGTGGCTTTTCTTCCAAGGCACGGTAGAGGACACAATATACCTCCGCATAAAATTAACTATAGAGCAAATATTGCGGCGATGAAAAAACTGGGTGTGAAGCAAATATTCGGACCTTGTGCTACTGGAAGCCTGCAGCCAGATATAAAACCCGGGGATTTTGTCGTCTGTGATCAGTTCGTTGACAGGACTAACTGCAGAATTGATACTTTTTACGATGGACCTCATACTACTCATATTTCGACCGCTGATCCATATTGCCCTGATTTGAGAGAAATTGTCATAAAGAATGCTGAAAAAATAGGTATAACAACTTATTCCAAAGGAACTGTTGTTGTTGTTCAGGGTCCAAGATTCAGCACAAGATCCGAAAGCAGGTGGTACTCCGGTCAGGGTTGGGAAGTAATTAATATGACACAGTACCCTGAAGTTACCCTTGCCCGTGAAATGGAAATGTGTTACGTAAATATTTCACTCATTACCGATTATGATGTTGGCCTTGAAGGTCATCCAGGTATAAAATCTGTAACCAGCCAGGATGTAGTTAGGATTTTTAAAGACAACAATGAAAAATTAAGAGAACTTCTTTTTAAATCTATCCCGGGAGTACCTCATGAAAGACATTGCATTTGCTCGAATGCTCTTGAAGGCGCGGTCATAAGTTAGTTTTTAGATATGAATATATAATATTATTGATGATATTAAACAACAATTTTTATTAATTTGATTCTTGAGAAAAAGCGGTGGATAGCTTTGAAAACTAAAATCATTGTTGCCTGTGATAAATATAAGGGGAATTTAAGTGCATTACAGGTCTGCAGCACAATCCAGGATGCGATAAGTAAAACTGCGCAATATTTAGGTGAAAAAGTTGACATAATAATAAACCCTATGGCTGATGGCGGTGAGGGTACTGTTGAGACACTTGTCGAGAGTTTAAATGGTAAATTTATCAATTTAAAAGTAACAGGACCGCTTGAAAACAAGGTTATTTCAAAGTTTGGAATAATAGGACAAGAAACTGCAGTAATTGAAATGTCCGCCGCTTCGGGGTTGTGGATGGTTCCAAAAGACAGGAGAAATCCTCTAAAAACAACTACTTATGGAACCGGCGAGTTAATAAAAAAAGCTCTGGAGATGGGATGCTCTAAAATTATAGTTGGAATAGGCGGGAGCGCAACCAACGATGCAGGTATGGGAATGGCTCAGGCACTGGGGGTCAGGTTTTATGACAGTAATAAAAATCTTCTTGGATTAGGTGGTATAGAGCTCATAAAAATAAATAAAATTGATATAAGTGCCATTAACCCAAGGATTAATTCTGCAAAATTTGAGATTGCCTGTGATGTCGAGAACCCATTATTTGGACCAAATGGTGCTGCTTATGTCTATGGTCCTCAAAAGGGGGCAGATAATGAAATGGTTCATTTTCTTGATGAAGGTTTGCGGAATTTTTCTCGCGCAGTAAAAAGAAGCGTTGGTAAAGACGTAAGCAATATTAAAGGAGCGGGGGCTGCAGGAGGCCTGGGAGCGGGACTGATAGCATTCCTGAATGCAAGCATCAAACCTGGAGCTTTTTTTATTAACTCGCCGGTTCCATAAGTAGTTGTTTTTAGAGGATTTCTCCTGTCTTTTGGAACCATCCACAACCCCGAAGCGGCGGACATTTCAA
>JAMCVO010000023.1 GCA_023475715.1 Actinomycetota bacterium | reverse complement strand
CCAAAAAGCAGGTTATACGAGAGACTGAAAAAAACCAACAGGCTGGTTGAAAAAAGTTCAAGCAGCAACAGGGGACTGTCTGAATTGAACTTTATTCCTGTAATGAATGCCAATAAGCTTATCGATGGTTACAATAACGTATTAACTACCATTTATTCTCCAAGGTTTTATTATGCCAGAATAAAAACATTTTTGCGTGAATATAAGCCTAAAAGGCTAAGACATTCAAAGGTTAGTTTTTATCATGTCAGAGGCTTATTTTCATCAATATGGCTTCTGGGAGTATGGGAAAAAGGCAGGCATTATTATTGGAAATTAATTTGGTGGAGCATATTCAAAAGACCAGGTCTTCTGCCTTATGCTATAGGGTTACCTCTCGGGTTGTTACATTTTAAAACATTCGCATGGGCCAAACAGTATAATAATTATTTTAGATAGTTCAAATAAAATTATTATTTAAATTTGAATTATTTTTAAACTTGGGATTTACATTTATTACTACCCCAATATTTTACGGCAACAATGCTGGTTTTAAAAACAGGACCATATAGAAGGTGACAAGGCTTTCTGCCTCTTATAATAATCTTAAGATATCTTTTAATAATTTTTTAATCCATGGCTCGACAATTGAAAGATGGATGATAATAAATCTATTTTTTCGTCTGCTCAACCTAAACGTTCGCAGCTTTCAGACGAGTATGTAATGATTTCTTTTATTTTCAATATCATTAGGATGTTTATAATATAAAAATGTTATTAATGTTATGTTCATTTTCCTCAAGATATTATCTATATAATATAGTATAATTATACAAAATAGTAATATTGTTTTATAAAATCATATGCCAAAAGAATATTATGCGCATAGTTTGGAAGGAAGACCAGAGAAAGAGTGGCAGAGACTTGAAGAACACTTGAAAAATGTTGCTAAACTTGCCAGACAATTTGCTGAGCCTTTTGGAGGCGGTGATTGGGCTGAACTAATAGGGTGGTTACATGATATTGGAAAGTATAGTGAAGAATTTCAAAAATATTTGAAAACTTCTGAAGGAATGATTAATCCTGATGTTGATAAAGATTATGAAATACATGGAATGAGGGGGAAGATAGATCATTCAACTGCTGGAGCACAATATGTATATAACTGCTTTGATATAAGTAATCCTAATCTGACTTACATCTCTCAGATAATCTCTCTTTGCATAATGTCTCATCATTCAGGTATATTAGACTGTATTTCTCCTGATGGTATAGATATTTTTTCAAAGCGAATAAATAAATCTGATGAAAAAACTCATTATAAAGAAGTGATTAAAAATATAGATAAAGATTTAAGATTAAATGTTGATAAGTTAATACTAAATTCGAAAATGGATGATTTATTAAATTTAAAGTTAAAAGAAATTCACGATCCAGATGAACAATCAAATACCACAACTGTTTTAAAATGGGGCTTATTAGTTAGACTTCTTTTCAGTTGTCTTATAGATGCAGATAGATTTGATGCAGGAAATTTAAAGCCACGTAAAGATTATAAGTCATGGAATGAGTTAATTTTTAGAATAGAAAAGAAATTATCCGAGTTTAAATTACTCAATAATAAGAAGAATAACAATACAATTTCTTGTTTAAATTTTACTGAAAAGGTTAATTCAATTAGAAATGATGTCTCAGAATCTTGTTTAAATTCTGCAAAGAAGCCAAAGGGATTGTACCTATTGACGGTTCCTACGGGAGGAGGCAAGACATTATCAAGTCTTAGATTTGCACTTCATCATGCAAAAAACCATAAAATGAAAAGGATTATTTATATTTTGCCTTTTACATCAATTATTGATCAGAATGCAAATCAACTTCGTGAAATTCTTGAAGATAAAGTTAAAGATAACTTTTTTTTAGGTAAAGTTGTTCTTGAACATCACTCTAATTTGACTCCAGAAAAAGAAACCTTTCAACAAAGTATCCTTTCAGAAAATTGGGATGCTCCAATTGTTTTTACAACTATTGTACAATTTCTGGAAGCAATTTTTAATTCAGGAACAAGTGCAGCAAGAAGAATGCATCAGCTAGTAAATGCAGTTATAATTTTCGATGAGGTCCAAGCAATCCCAATTCATTGTGTACATCTTTTTAATAATACCATAAATTTCTTGGTAAGAAATTGTGGTTCTACAATAATACTTTGTACAGCGACTCAACCACTATTGGATAAAGTTGATAAAACATTTGGTGCTTTAAAAATTAATTTCAAACAGAAGATAATTTCAAAAGAAACTAAATTATTTACAGACCTTCAAAGAGTGAGAATGATGGATCAAAGAAAAAATGATGGTTGGTCTGAAGAAGAAATTATCAATCTGACAATAGAAGAAATTGAAAAATCAAAGAGTGTTTTGATAATAGTTAATACCAAAAAGGCTGCTCTTGATTTATATAAGCTATGTTGCCAAAGAATTTCTAATGAAGTATACCATTTGAGTACAAACGTGTGTCCGGCTCATAGAATTGAGGTGCTGGAGAAAATCAGAAAATGTTTTGATATAAAAAATCACAAACCTGTCATTTGTATAAGTACTCAACTTATAGAAGCTGGCATAGATATTGATTTCGGCACCGTAATACGTTATTTGGCTGGTCTTGATTCAATCGCTCAGGCTGCTGGCAGGTGTAATAGAAATGGTTTAAGATCAAAGGGAGAAAGTAGAGTCTATATTGTTAATCCTTCTCAAGAAAATTTAGATATGCTTCCAGATATAAGGATAGGAAAAGAAAAAGCTCAACGAGTACTTGATGAATTTAAGGCTAATCCTGAATTATTTGATGATGATATACTTGGACCTAAGGCAATGGAATTGTATTTTAAATATTATTTTCATCAAAGACAGCAAGAAATGAAGTATTTATTAAAAGATAATTCCATTATAGGAAGAAATGATAACCTAATTTCTTTACTTTCGACAAATCAAATTTCAGTGGAAGAATATAAAAGAAAATACAAAAAAGCTCCATCTATTTCCTTACGCCAGTCGTTTATGACAGCATTAAAAATATTTCAGGTGATAAATACACCAACACAGGGTATTATTGTACCTTTTAAGGATGGAATCGATATTATTAATAAACTCTATTCTCTTAAGGATATCAAAAAACAATATCAACTTTTAAAGAAAGCTCAATTATATTCTGTGAATGTATTTAGGCATGAGATTGAAAAACTTCAAGAAAATGGTGCGATACCAGTGAAGAATGAGTCAGATATATTATATCTGGATGAACGATATTATAGTGATGATTATGGTTTGAGCTTATTTTCAGTCAAAGAGTTAAGGATGTTAAATGCTTAGTGAAAGGATTATTATTGTGGAGAATAAAATTGAATTTAAGGTTTGTGGTAATTATGCTCTTTTTACTGACCCATTAACTAAAATCGGTGGTGAAAAATGTTCTTATTATGTACCAACTTATGAAGCATTGAAAGGTATTATAAGTTCTGTTTATTGGAAACCAACTATAGTTTGGATAATTGATAAAGTTCGAATTATGAATTTAATTAGGACACAAACACATTCGGCGAAACCATTAAACTATGGAGGTATTTATCCAAGTTTGAGAAATAGAAAAAAGAAAAATGAAGAACCTTTTAATGAACTATCAATTTATAATTATCTTTATGATGTTAAATATCAAGTTCAAGCACATTTTGAATGGAATTTTAAAAGGGAAGATATGTCAAAAGACCGTAATGAAAATAAGCATTATTTTGTTGCCCAAAGAATGATAAAAAAAGGAGGCAGAAGAGATATTTTTCTTGGGACTCGAGAATGTCAAGGATATGTTGAACCATGTATATTTGGTGAGGATAGAGGTATTTATGATGATTTAGATGAGTTTTCTTTTGGCTTGATGTTTCATGGATTTGATTATCCTGATGAACTGGGAAAAGAAGAATTTTGGTCCCGTTTTTGGAATCCAATAATGAAACGTGGAGTAATTAAATTTATCCGTCCGGAAAACTGTGCTATCCGAAAATTTATTAAATATATGAGATCAGAACCTCCAACATCTAAGGGGCTACATGAAAATGAATTACTTGAGGGATTCACAGCAGAAGGAGTATACAAATGAGTTGGATACATAGACTTTATGAAACATATAATAATTGTTATTCAATGATAGGGGTAATTGAAAATGAAAAAAAAGTACCACTTTTACCAATCTGTCATACAACCCAGATAGCTAATATAGAAGTTATTATTGACCAAAATGGGAATTTTAAAAGAGCCAAAGTTGTTTCTAGATACGATGCGACAACAATTATTCCGTGTACCGAAACTTCAAGTGGGAGAACGGGTAAAAAACCTGTTTGTCATCCACTTTGTGATAAGCTCCAATATGTAGCTGGAGACTTTGCTAAGTGTGGAGGAAAAGTTACTATTGGTTATAAAGATAATCCAGAAGAACCTTTTAAGGATTATATTAATTTGTTAACCAATTGGAACAAATCAAAATTTTCTCACCCAAAAGTTGGTGCTATTTTATCTTATGCAAAAAAGGGTAATGTAATTGAAGATTTGGTTAAATATAAAATAATATTGGTTGATAATGAAGGCAAACTTTTAGAAAAAAGTGAAAAGAAAACGAATAATATTCCAGAGATATTTAAAGTTTTAAATTCACAATCTGAAGCCTTTATCCGCTGGGAGGTTGAGATTTCTAATGATCCTTGCTCCAAGGTTTGGGAAGATAAAACTCTTTGGGATAGTTGGATTAAATTTTATTCCAGCACCAAGCAGTCTAAAACACTTTGTTATGTGACAGGGGAAGAGCTTTATGCTACAGATCAACATCCAGCAAAGTTAAGAGATTCTGGTGACAAGGCTAAAATAATCTCTTTTAATGATTTTTCAGGATTTACATTTCGAGGCAGATTTACAAAAGCAGACCAAGCATGTGGTGTAGGTTTTGAAGTTACTCAAAAAGCTCATAATGCATTACGTTGGCTCATTAGCCGCCAGGGGTATAAAAGCAAAGGGAAGAGCCGAGGACAAGCAATTGTGGCGTGGGCTATTTCAGGTGTCAACATTCCGGATCCATTAGCTGATCCTTTGTCAATCCTAGGAACAAAGGAACTTTCTAGTAATGAAACAATAGGTAATTACACAGCACAAGATCTGGCTATTAAATTGAAACAGAAAATTGCTGGTTATAGTATTGATTTAGGACCGACAGATAATATTGTTGTGATGGGTATTAATTCTGCCAGTCCTGGTCGCATGTCAATTATTTTTTACCGTGAATTAACTGGTTCAGATTTTTTAGAGAGATTGAATAAATGGCATGAATCTTGTTGCTGGATTCATGACTATGGATATGATAAGGAGACTAAGAAATATTATAGATTTGTTGGGGCACCTGCTCCAGAAGATATTGCAGAAGCAGCTTATGGAAATAAAGTAGATGATAAATTGAGACAAACAACAGTTGGGCGAATTTTACCGTGTATAATTGATGACCAGTATATCCCTAAGGATATTGTTGAATCGACAACCCATAGAGCATGCAATAGAACAGGTATAAAAGATTCAGAATGGAACAAAACACTTAGTATTGCCTGCGCACTTTATAAAAAATTTAAAGAAAAGGAGAATATTGATATGAGTTTAGACAATGATCGAAAAACAAGAGATTATCTTTTTGGGCGGCTACTAGCAACTGCTGATCGTTTAGAAGATTATGCATTGTCTGTTGCAAAAGAAAAAAGGGATACAAATGCTGCACGATTGATGCAACGCTTTGCTACTAATCCATGTAGTACTTGGATGAATATTGAACTTGCACTAATTCCATATAAAGCAAGACTTGGTGGAAGAGCCCAAAAATATAAAGAGGTTATTGATGAAATTATGAACAAATTTGAAACAGTAGAAGATTTTAATAACGATAAACCATTAAGCGGTGAGTTTTTATTAGGGTATCACTGTCAAAGGGAATATTTGAAACCATCAGGAATTAAAAAAGAAGGTGAGAAAGAGAATAATTAATCAGAAAAAATTTAACAAATTTATTTTGAAAGGAGAATTTGTATGGAAGCTATGGAAACGTTAAAAAATAAAATTGATTTTTCAGTTGTTTTTAGTGTAAAAGGAGCAAATCCTAATGGAGATCCATTAAATGGAAATAGACCACGAATCAATTATGAAGGTATTGGGGAAGTGTCTGATGTTTGCATCAAACGCAAAATTAGGAATCGGTTAATGGAAGCAGGGTATTCTATTTTTGTTCAATCTGATGATAACCGCATGGATAATTATAGAAGTTTACGTTCGCGAGTTGAAGGTGAGCTAAAAGAAGATGTGCTTAAGGATGAGAAACGTTATAGAGAAGAAGCATGTAAAAAATGGATTGATGTTAGAGCTTTTGGGCAGGTTTTTGCTTTTAAATCAAAGGATAATAAGAAGGGTAAGAAAACAGAAGATGGAGAGGAGGAAAAAGCTGAAGATAAGGGGGTTTCAATAGGTATTCGTGGTCCTGTTTCAGTCCATTCAGCGTTTAGTGTCATACCAATTGGAAGTTCTACATCAAGTATTCAAATTACTAAAAGTGTTAGTAATGAGGATGATAGTGGTAAGAAATCCTCAGATACTATGGGTATGAAACATCGTGTTGATGATGGTATTTATATTTTCCATGGGGCTGCAAATCCACAACTTGCTTTAAAAACAGGATTTAGCGATAGAGATGCTAAAGCAATAAAAGAGGTCTTAGAACATTTATTTGATAATGATTCATCTTCAGCACGTCCTGAAGGGAGCATGGAAATACAATTAGTAATATGGTGGCAGCACAATTGTCCTATTGGTCAATATTCTTCAGCAATAGTTCATCGATCATTAAATATAGAGCCTAAAAAGCAAAATCCGAAAGGGATTGAAGATTATCAGATAAAATTAAGAGAACTTAGTGGATTAAAACCTGAAATATTTAACTCAAATAAGCTAAATATTGAATATATTTAAAAATAGTTTGAAGATAAATTTTTATGTTTATGTATATACTTTAACATTTACCTTATTTTAGTAATTATTTATGCTAATTCAAGGATAGTTTGATAAATTATCATTAATAAAATAACATATCTAGAACTACATACATATTAAAACATTATTAAAAATGATATGGATTAACAAATTTCATAAATAAAGTAAGAATAATAAAATGACAAGGTTAAAACTCTCTAATCAGGATAAAAAATGAACTATTCCGAAGACGATTTTCTGCAATTGTCAGCTTTACAGCATTTTATTTTCTGCCAGAGGCAGTGTGCCTTAATACATATTGAACAGGCATGGACTGAAAATGTTCTAACTGCCGAAGGTAGAATTATGCACGAAAATGTTCATGAAGAACGTGCTGAAAATGCAGCGGGTATTAGAATAGTACATGGAATACCTTTACACTCTTTCGAATTAGGATTAAGCGGTAAAGCTGATACTGTGGAATTTCATAAAGCAAAAGATAGCGGTAAATGGAACCCCTTTCCAATTGAATATAAACGCGGTAAGCCTAAATCAGATGATAGCGATAAAATACAACTATGTGCACAAGCACTCTGCCTTGAAGAAATGATGAAAATTAAAATACCTGAGGGAGCATTGTTCTATGGGAAAACAAAGCATAGGCTTAATGTTGTATTTGATGATATACTGCAAGAGAAAACAAAGAAAACTGCAGTAAATTTGCATATTTTTATTTATGAGGGCAAAACCCCTCCGCCGGTTTACAGTCCCAAATGTAAATCATGCTCATTTGTTGATGAATGCTTACCTAAAACGATCAGTAAGAAAGTCTCCGTTAAAAAATATTTATTAAAAGAAATAGCAGAACAATGAAAAAATACTTAAATACATTATTTATTACTACACAGGGGGCATATCTTTCAAAAGAAGGTGAGACTGTGGTTGTTTCTGTTAATAAAGAAACAAAACTGCAATTACCAATACATACAATTTGGGGTATTGTTTGCTTTGGGCAGGTTTCTATGAGCCCATATCTAATGGGTTTTTGTGCTGAAAATAAAGTGGCTGTAAGTTTTTTAACTGAACATGGGCATTTTCTGGCAAACATTCAGGGTAAAATATCTGGAAATGTTTTACTAAGACGTGAGCAGTACCGACGCGCAGATAATACAGCAAATTCTGCTCAAATAACCAAGTCCATTCTCACAGGGAAAATAGCTAATTGTCGTACAGTTTTGCAGCGAGCATTAAGAGACCATTCTGATAAGATAAATAAGGATGAATTAACTGAATCCTCAAGACAGCTTGATTGTTATCTTAATCAGATTCAAAAAACTGATATATTGGATGAATTGCGTGGTATTGAAGGAGCAGCTGCCAATAGTTACTTTAATGTTTTTAACAATTTAATAGTTGCTCAGAAAAATGATTTTAAATTTAGTAACCGAAACCGTCGCCCACCATTGGATGAAGTAAATTGCCTGTTATCTTTTTTATATACTCTTCTGATGCATGATGTGCGATCTGCCTTGGAAAGTGTTGGTCTGGATTCCTGTGTGGGATTTTTACATCGAGATCGTCCCGGTCGTCCGGGTTTGGCTCTGGATATTATGGAAGAATTCAGACCATTTTTAGCAGATAGACTTACTCTTTCACTTATTAATAGGGAACAAATTCGTAAAAAAGGGTTTAAGAAAATGGAATCAGGCGCAGTATTTATGAATGATGATATTCGTAAAGAAATTTTAATAGCTTATCAAAAACGAAAACAGGAAGAGATAATGCATCCATATCTAAAAGAGAAGGTTCAGGTGGGTTTATTATTTTATATTCAGGCGCTGCTCTTAGCACGTCATCTACGTGGAGATATCGATGGGTATCCTGTTTTTATCTGGAAATAAGAATTAAAAGGAAAAGGTTATGTTTGTTCTGGTTAGCTATGATGTGAATACAAAAAGCGAGGGAGGACAGCGTCGCTTACGGCGTGTGGCTAAAGTTTGCAAGGATTATGGACAGCGTGTACAACTTTCTGTTTTTGAATGTATTGTTGACCCTGCACAGTGGACACAATTGCGTAAAAAGTTAATTGATGAGGTTGAGCCTGAAAGAGATAGCCTGAGGTTTTATTTTCTTGGCTCTAATTGGAAACATCGTGTAGAGCATATAGGTGTTAAAGAAATTATAGATCTGGAAGGTCCGCTGGTTATATGACCTAAAATAGAAGTATAAAAATAGAGTTGCGAACGTGAAGTTATAAGAAAAATATAAAGAGTATTCGCATTTTGTTAAATCATTCGGAATAATACTATTTTTTGTTCTTTGAAAATAAAATATTACTTTCCTTGAAAGCATTGCAAATTATGGTTCGCAAAAATATAAAAAAAATGCCGCTATACAAGTGTTATTGATAGGTGGCAGTCGCACCCCGTGCGGGTGCGTGGATTGAAACTTTAATTCTACCAGCCATAATTACTTCATGACTTGTCGCACCCCGTGCGGGTGCGTGGATTGAAACAGGAGCTTCCAACCCAAAAGCACCTAAGTCAGTTGTCGCACCCCGTGCGGGTGCGTGGATTGAAACAAATATAGGTTTGAGAAAGTCAGGTATAACACCTTGTCGCACCCCGTGCGGGTGCGTGGATTGAAACATTTTAATCCTTACTAGTAAATATTCTAAGTTTCGTCGCACCCCGTGCGGGTGCGTGGATTCAAACAGGTA
>JAMCVO010000144.1 GCA_023475715.1 Actinomycetota bacterium | reverse complement strand
ATATTATTTCTTAAAATAATTGATTTGATTGAAAATCGTTACATGCCATGGTTAAAAATATCAAAAGAAGAATATTTGGAGGATTGATTCAAATGAAAAGAAAAACAAGAAATTTAAAGGCACTTTCGGCTGCTGTTATAACTGCAATACTTGTCCTGACGATGCTCTTACTATCGGTTTTTTCAGGATGCGGAAAAGCAATTTCCACAACCGGTTCAGAAACAAAACCGATGGAAATGAAAAAAATAACGGTCATCCTGGATTGGGTGCCCAATACGAACCATACAGGGATATATGCAGCTGTAGCGAACGGATATTATGCTGCAGAAGGCCTGGACGTTGACATTATCCAGCCCACAGAAGGCGGAAGTACTGATTTAATTGGAGCAGGTAAAGGCGATTTTGGCATAAGCTATCAGGAACAGGTTACATATGCCCGCACCGCTGATACGCCGCTTCCTGTTGTAGCAATTGCTGCCGTAATACAGCATAATACATCAGGATTTGCATCACCTGTTGAAAAAAATATAAAAACCCCAAAAGACTTTGAAGGAAAAAAATATGGCGGATTTGGTACGCCGATAGAGGATGCTCTATTAAAAGCTCTGATGGAAAAATATGGTGCGGATTTTTCAAAACTTGAAATAGTAAACATAGGAGCTTCTGATTTCTTTACAAGCGTAACAAGGGATGTTGATTTTTCCTGGATATACTATGGCTGGGATGGTGTAGCAGCAGAAGTTAAAAATTTTAAGATTAATTTCATACTGCTGCAGGATCTTGATCCGCTTCTGGATTTTTATACTCCGGTTATAATAGCCAGCGAAAAAACAGTTAATGAAAACCCTGAGCTTGTTAAGAAGTTTTTACGGGCCACTTCGCAAGGGTATGAATTTGCTATCAGCAATCCCGAGGAGGCTGCAGAAATATTGACAGGCAAAGTTCCTGAACTTGATAAAAATATAGTTGTTGCAAGCCAGAAATATCTTGCAAAACAATACAAAGGTGATGCCAAAAAGTGGGGCGAAATGAAGGAGAGTGTCTGGGAAACATTTGGAAATTGGATGTATGAAAATAATCTGATCACAAGTAAACTGGAGGCAGCAAAAGCCTTTACCAATGAGTTTTTACCCTGATGGAAAAACCAAAAGTAATAATAGAAGCAATAAATATTAAAAAAAGTTTTGGCGATCTCCGTACACTGGAAGATGTATCGCTAAGCCTTGAGAAAAATCAAATAGTTACCTTGCTTGGTCCAAGCGGCTGCGGAAAGAGCACGCTTTTTGATATTATTTCCGGTCTTGAAAAACCTGATAGGGGACAGGTCTTTATTGAAGGTAAGGACTATATTGGAAAAACAGGCAGAGTGAGTTACATGCACCAAAAGGACCTCCTGCTTCCATGGAATACCATATTGAATAATGTCTGCATATCCTTGATAATAAAAGGTTTTAAAAGGAATGAATCCTGCAAAAAAGCGGCAGGATATTTCAGGCTTTTTGGATTGGAAGGTTTTGAAAATCATTATCCAAACCAACTGTCGGGTGGAATGAAGCAGAGAGCTGCTCTGCTTAGAACCTATCTTTTCGCCGATGATATCATGCTTCTGGATGAACCTTTTGGCAGTCTTGATGCCATAACAAGAAGAAAAATGCAGTTCTGGCTTTTAGGAATTTTAGAAAATCTTAAATCTTCTGTTCTTTTTATAACCCACGATATAGATGAAGCAATATTTTTATCAGACAAAATTTATCTGCTGTCAAAAAGACCGGCGGTAGTTAAAGAAATATTTAATGTTAATATAAAAAAGCCCCGGGGAAATAGTACTTTAACTTCAAAAGAATTCATAAAAATCAAAGAAAAAATCCTGGATATACTGTAAAATACTACCCTGTTTATTATTAATAATATCGTAATTATCTCCTTGATGCAGGTATAATTACCAATAATATAATTAATAAACCGGGTATGATTACAACTATATTACTATTGGCATTGAGCCTTGCAATGGATTGTTTTGCAGTCTCTGTTACCGGCGGGGCTCTTATTGCAAAACCTAAAATAAAAAATGCCCTGAAGATTGGAGCATTTTTTGGGCTTTTCCAGGCTTTAATGCCTCTAATTGGCTGGGGGCTTGGTTATGGATTTAAAAATCTTATTTCTCAATTCGATCACTGGATTGCATTTGGACTCCTTTTTGCAATTGGATTGAAAATGATTATTGAATCCTTTAAAAAAGAAGAAGATAAAAAGCAGAAGGATATTTTAAATAACTACACGCTGTTCCTGCTGGCAATTGCGACAAGCATCGATGCTTTGATAGTGGGGATGAGTTTTGCTTTCATTGATATCCCAGCAGTGTACGCAATATTAGTAATCGGATTTTTTGCGTTTGCACTTTCAGTTACAGGCTATTTTATCGGACATAAAGCCGGGAATTTTATAAAAAGCAAGATTGAAATAATCGGTGGTGTTATTTTAATAGGTTTAGGTACAAAGATATTGATAGAACATTTGTTATAATCTTTTATCAGGATTACAGCCGTATTCGTGGTCGAAGCCTCCGCCGGTTTCAAATTGAATAATCGGGTGCTGGATATTATATTTTTCAAATAAATATTGGTTTATTTCATCAAGAAGCTGCTGTGTCTGGCTTACATTCATATCTTCAATTACTATGTGTGCAGTCATGCAGTACATATTGCTCGTTATCTCCCAGACATGCAGATCATGAATATCTATCACATTTCCGTTTTGTGAAATCACGCCTGCTTTAAGCTCAACAACATTAATATTTTTAGGGGTTGATTCCATCAATATCAGAACTGAATCTCTTATCAGTGAAATGGACCAGACCGCTATCAGTATTGCAATGATTATTGACAGGATAGGATCTATAATATAAAAACCTGTAAAATAAATTATAATGGCACCAATAACCACACCAATCGAAGAACCGGTATCACCCAGCATATGAATAAATGCACTCCTGATATTTAAACTTTCCCTGCTCGCCTTCCAAAGCAGCAATGCTGTTACTATATTTACAAGAAGGCCGATTATCCCGATTATCATCATTTCCATACCGGCTATGGGTCTGGGATTTAAAATGCGTTTGTATGCTTCCCATAAAATGAATCCGGTTATTATAAGCAATGTTATACCATTAAGCAGTGCTGCAAGTATTTCTGCCCTGTAAAAGCCAAAACTTTTGTCTTTTGTTGCAGGTCTGCAGGCATAAAGAATTGCAAGAAAGCTAACCAGCAATGCAAATGCATGTGTAAGCATATGGCCGGCATCCGATATTAATGCAAGGCTGCCCGTAAAAATTCCCCCCAGTATTTCTACAATCATCATGATGCCGGTAAGTATAATTGTAATGAGCAGCTTTTTTCTCTCGTAGGGCCTGAAGTCATGCCTGTGATTTTCATGGGAATGGTTTTCATGCTCCCGAAGGGCATGCGGCAGCTTTTTATCTGTTTGTCCGGATAATGTTAATCTTTTTGGAGGATGATCATGTTCCATGATAAATACGATAAATCATAAGCTAACCTTTTTTATGGGTGCAAAACTGACAAGCAGGTGCTTCAAACCCACCTTGTCAAAAACAACATCTATTTCAATATCATCTTTCAATATCTTAACCTTTAAGACTTCTCCTCTGCCCCACATTTTATGTTCTATCAGGTCTCCTTCAGAATAATCCTCACTATCGGCTTCATCACCATAAGACTTTTTTAAAATTCTCCCCTTGCTTCTGTTTTCAGCCTCTGTTATATTTTCATCGATAATCAGGTTTTGGGGAATCTCTCTTATGAATCTGGATAAAACCTTAAAACTGGTATCACCATATATGCTATGGCTTAATGCCGACGTAAGAAAAACTTTCTCTTTCGCCCTCGTAATGCCAACATAACAGAGCCTTCTTTCTTCTTCAAGTTCGGTCATGCTGTTCATGCTCCTGGAATGAGGGAAAATACCCTCTTCCATGCCAATAATAAACACTACGGGAAATTCCAGTCCCTTTGCATTGTGGAGAGTCATAAGAACCAGAGCGTCCATTGATTCATCATAATTGTCTATATCTGTTAAAAGTGAGACTTCTTCAAGAAATCCGTCAAGTCCTGCAAGGCTGCTGGGAGCATCTGGTTCGTTATTTGAAAAAGATTTATGCTCATATTCTTTTGTAACGGTAAGAAACTCTTTTAAGTTTTCAATCCTGTTCATTGCATCTATAGTATTTTCAACTTCAAGTTCCTTCATATATCCCGTATCTTTCCATATTTTTTGAAGGGTTTCATCAGCACCATGTTCAACAGCAAAATTCCTGAAATTACTTATCATATCCTGAAACTGATTAATCCGTTCCTTTGTTTTCTGATTGATTGTATTGATTTCACTGCTGGCATAAAAGGCCTCGATAAATGTCATTTTCCTTTTAATTGCAAATTGTTCTATCGAATTCAGCGTGCTCTTGCCTAATTTCCTTAAAGGGACATTTACTATCCTGAGCAGGCTGATAAGGTCTTTTGGGTTTGAAATCAGTTTAAGGTAAGCCAGCATGTCCTTAATTTCCTTCCTGTCATAAAATCGGAGACCTCCATAAATCTTGTACGGTATGTTCTCCTTTATCAGAAATTCTTCAACCGCTCTTGACTGTGCATTTGTTCTGTAAAAAATTGCGAAATCTCTATACATCCGGGAATTTTTTTCCACAATTTTTTTTATCTTTCCTACTACGAATGCAACCTCTTCTTTTTCATTGGAAGCCATATATTTGGAAATTAAGTCACCTTCGGCATTGTCGGTCCATAGTTTCTTTTTTTTGCGGCTTTCATTATTGCTTATCAGAAAATTTGCTGCCGAAAGAATATTTTTTGTGGACCGGTAATTTTGCTCAAGTTTTATAACCTCTGTTTTGTCAAAGTTCTTATCAAAACCTATGATATTTTCAATCTCTGCTCCCCTCCAGCTGTAAATGCTCTGATCATCGTCTCCCACAACATAAATATTTTTATATCTGGCAGCAAGCAGCAGTATCAGCTCGTTTTGGGCAATATTTGTATCCTGAAATTCATCCACAAGGATATATTTGAATTTTTCCTGGTATTTTTTTAAAACATCGGGGCAAAGCCTCAATATATCCACCATGTACATGAGCAGGTCATCAAAATCCAGCGCATCAGCCTTAATCAATTTTTGCTGGTAAAGCGGGTAGACTCTTGCCACAACTTTTTCATAATAATCGCTGGACTGGCTTGAATAAGTTTCGTAATCTATAAGCCTGTTTTTGGCATCACTTATGACTGCGTGTATGGCTTTGGGTGGAAACCTTTTATTATCTATATCGAGCTCGATAAGACATTTTGAGGTAAGGCTTACCTGATCACTTTCATCATAAATTACAAAATTACTTGGAATGCCCAGATGGCCAATCTCATACCTTAAAACTTTTGCACAAAACGAATGAAATGTACTGACCCACATTATTTCTCCGACTTTTCCAACCAGTTCAATAACCCGCTTTTTCATTTCACGAGCAGCCTTATTTGTAAAAGTAATTGCAAGTATATTGAAGGGATCAACGCCAATTTCTTTTATAAGATATGCAATCTTATAAGTCAGGACTCTTGTCTTACCACTTCCTGCACCTGCAATTATAAGCAGGGGATTTTTTATGCTTTTTACAGCCTTAACCTGCTGCGGGTTTAGATATTTTTCCAAATCCATTATTTTTTAGAAAATTAATTTTATTATAGAATAATTGAAATAAGAAGCTTTTGCAAAAACCGATGAAGGTATTGTTATCTTATCATCTTACCAAAAAATTTAGCGATATATTCCACCTGATGAAGCATTTCTCTCGTCTGTTTTTCATCAAGAGATTGCTGACCGTCACATAAGGCTTTTTCAGGTTCATTATGGATCTCAACAATCAGACCATCAGCGCCTACAGCAATGGCAGCCCTGCTCATAGGAATAACCAGATCGCTCTGTCCGACTGCATGAGACGGATCTATTATTATTGGCAGCTTGCTTAGCTTTTTTATAACAGGGACAGCTGACAAATCGAGAGTGAACCTGGTATAGGGTTCAAAAGTCCTGATGCCTCGCTCGCAGAGTACTATTTCAGCATCTCCCGCTGAAGATATATATTCTACTGCAAGAAGCCATTCTTTGATAGTTGAAGCCCAGCCTCTCTTCAAAATTATTATCTTATTCTGCTCATGGGCAACTCTGCCGACTTTTTTAAGCAATGCAAAATTTGACATGTTCCTGGTTCCAATCTGAAGGACATCAACATATTTTGCAGTTTCTTCAACCGTTTCTGCATCGGTAACTTCCGTAACGGTTTTAAGCCCGTATTTTCTGCCAACTTTATTTAAAAATTCAAGCCCCTGGTGTTCAAGGCCCTGAAAACTATACGGGGATGTTCTTGGTTTGAAAGCTCCTCCCCTTAAGAAATTAAGACCGCTTTTTTTGACAAGTCCTGCAATTGCATCAAGCTGCTCCCAGCTTTCGATTGCGCAGGGACCTGCGATTACAGTTATAAATCCGTCTAATATTAATTTTTCACTATTTATTTTTACCATAATATTTATTAAAAATTATAAAATATATTAAGACCTGGGTACCAGCTACAAAGTTTCATCTTTTTCAAGAATCTGAACATTTCTCAATATCGATTCAAAGATCTGAACTATGTTGTCATTATATAGAGGACCTTTGTTATAACTTACTATGTTATTTATCAGATCTTCTTCCCTCTTTGCATCATAAAGAGGCATGTCATGCTTTTCCTTCATCCTCTTGATGAGAAGGACTATTTCAGCTCTTCTGTTCAGCAAATCTACGATTCCCCTGTCAATCTTGTTGATTTCTTCTCTATATCCATTTAATTTTTCTTTAAAATCATCTTCCATATATCACCCACTTTGTAATTTTTAGAATTGATTTATATAAAATTCTACTCCCATTCAATAGTGCTTGGAGGCTTTGAGCTTATATCATACACCACTCTGTTAACCCCTTCAACCTCATTAATTATACGATTGCTCATGTTTTCAAGTACTTCGTATGGAAGTTTTACCCAATCTGCAGTCATGGCATCCTCACTGCTTACCGCCCTGATTACAATTGGATATGAATAAGTTCTTTCATCCCCCATTACTCCAACACTCTTTATGCTTGGCAGGATAGCAAAAGATTGCCAGATACTTTCATAAAGGTCTGCCCGTCTGATTTCCTCAAGAACTATTTTGTCTGCCATTTTCAATATTTCTAGCCTTTCTTCGGTAACATCACCAATAATTCTTATTGCAAGCCCCGGACCCGGGAAAGGCTGCCTCCAGACTATTTCTTCAGAAAGCCCAAGCTCAATCCCCAATTTTCTAACTTCATCCTTAAAAAGCTGCCTCAACGGCTCTATTAATTTTAGTTTGATATCTTTTGGAAGTCCGGCAACATTGTGATGCGATTTTATTCTTGCAGCATCTCTGGTCCCACTCTCAATTACATCAGAATAAAGAGTTCCCTGTACGAGATAATCAGCATTTTTAATCTTTTTTGCTTCTTCTTCAAAAATACGAATAAATTCTGTTCCTATTATTTTTCTTTTAGACTCAGGATCACTGATACCCTTTAATTTTGAAAGAAACCTGTCTTTTGCTTTAATATGAACAAAATTAATCTTAAAATTATCCCTGAAGGTTTTTTCGACCTGCTCATCCTCGCCCATACGAAGCAATCCATGGTCCACAAATATGCAGGTAAGTTTCTCATGGATAGCTTTATGAACAAGAATCGCAGCAACCGTAGAGTCAACGCCCCCGCTTAAAGCACAGATAACCTTGCCGTCTTTTACCTTGCTTTTTACTTCTTTTACCTGATTTTCAATTATTGACACCATGGTCCAGCTTGGAGAACACCCGCAAATATCAAAGAGGAAATTTTTCAATATGTCCATGCCTGACGGGGTATGTATTACCTCCGGATGAAACTGTATTCCATAGATTTTCTTTTTTGTATTTTCAACCCCTGCAATTGGAAGTGAAGGTGTCGAAGCAATAACTTTAAAAGCCGGCGGTAATTTTGAAACGCTGTCCTTATGACTCATCCAGCATATTTCTGATTGGGCAAGACCATTAAAGAGAGGTGAATCAAGCTTTAAATCAATGCTTGTCTTCCCATATTCATTGCTTCCCGTACCTGTAACTTCTCCACCCATAAGATGTGTAATAAGCTGCATACCATAGCATATTCCAAGTATAGGAATACCAAGATCCAGTATTTCCCTGTTCACCGTCGGAGTTTTTTTTGCGTCTGAAAATATGGATAATATGCTGCTGGGAGACCCGGAAAAAACAAGACCCTTCGGCTTCTTTTCACTTATTTTTTCTATTGCTCTATCATATGGCACCAGCTCAGAGAAGACTCTGAGTTCTCTTATTCTTCTGGCAATAAGCTGGCTGTACTGTCCTCCAAAATCAATTACAAGAACATTTTGCATATTTTAACCCATTCCAACTTTCTGTGCTTGCTGGTGAAATTTACCTTCTGTCTTAATAGATGGAGCAATCATAACTTCCGCTTTCTGAAAATCTTTTATATTTTTATAACCACAGGTAGCCATCGATGTTCTTAAAGCTCCGCAAAGATTTAATGTTCCATCATTTTCGTGGGCAGGTCCAACCAGAATTTCTTCAAGACTTGCAACAACATCAGTTTTTATCCTTGTCCCTCTTGGAAGATCGGGATGAAATGTTGCCATACCCCAGTGATAACCTCTCCCTGGTGCTTCTTTTGCACGGGAAAGAGGCGAACCTATCATTATAAAATCCGCACCGCATGCAATAGCTTTTGCTATATCTCCGCCGGTTCTCATACCACCATCAGCTATTACAAGTACATATTTTCCTGTTTCATCAAGGTGCCTTGCTCTTGCAGCAGATGCATCTGCAATCGCAGTTGCCTGTGGAACACCAATACCTAACACCTGACGGGTAGTGCAGGCTGCACCGGGCCCGACTCCGACCAGTACTCCTACAGCGCCTGTTCTCATCAGGTGAAGGGAAGTTGAAAATGATGAGCAGCCGCCTACGATTACCGGAACAGGACATTTTGGAATGAACTGTTTTAAATCCAATGGTTCTTTTGTAACGCTAACATGCTCTGCACTTATCACAGTGCCCTGAATTACCAGTATATCAAGTCCGGCATCCAGAGCAGCTTCGTAATACTTTTGAACTTTCTGAGGTGTCAATGAGCCACACACAACAGCTCCCTTTTCTTTTTTAATCTGTTTTATTCTTTTTTGAATTAATCCGGTTTTTATGGGTTCTCTGTATATTTCCTGCATTTTTGCTGTAGCCTCCTTATCAGAAAACCTGGAAATTTTCTCCAGCATTTCATCAGCATTGTCATACCTTGACTGGATTCCCTCCAGATTGAGAACAGCAAGTCCGCCAATCCTGTGCATTTCAATTGCCATGCGTACATCTACTACGCCATCCATGGCTGATGCAAGTATCGGAATTTTAAAATGATAATCATTAATACTGGCAGAAATATCAATATCTTCAGGGTCCCTTGTTCTTCTGCTGGGAACAATTGCTATTTCGTCAAAACCATAAGCCCTTCTGCCCATTTTACCTTTTCCAATTTCGACTTCCATCGGATCAAGCCCCCTTCCTCTTTAATTTTTTTTCCTCTTTTTTAATTAATCTTTTAATATTATCCCT
>JAMCVO010000351.1 GCA_023475715.1 Actinomycetota bacterium | reverse complement strand
CTGAAGCTATTGAAGAAGCAGCAAGGTGTGTTATCTACTCTTCCGGGATTTTTAACAGCCCTTTTTTTAATGAATTAAAATTTAAATAAAAGAAATTTTTTAAAGATGGATTTAGCTTTTAAAAAATATAATTCCATTTTGAGCATATCTTATTAATAAAGATATTTTATTAATATCTAATGACTCAATCAGGTAATAAAATTTTTTTAAGACAAAAGGGGTAAAAAGTGATTAAGCCAAAAGTTGGAGTATGTACAGCCATAACAAAGGAATTTAATTTAGGCGCAGAAGATTCCAAAAAATATCAAAAGGATTTGGTCGATGCTGTAGAAAGTTCAGGCTTTGAGGCGATTCAAGCTGAAAATTTTATTTCCACTCCTGCAATTGCGGAAGAAACTGCAAACAATTTCATTAAAAAAGATGTTGATTTATTTATATTAAATATTGGCACCTTTGTTGATGATTTAAGGATCATGCCTTTGGTGATTAATTGCAAAAAGCCCTTTATAATCTGGTGCAATGATATTAATGCTTTTAATATTTCAATTACCGGAGCGCAGAATATAATTCCTAATTTGTATGATCTTAAGCTTGATTACAGATTTATATATGGGGATTTTGATGATGAAATTGCATTAAAAAAGCTTCAGAGTTTTACCCGTGCAAGTTTTATTAAAAACATGCTTAGAAAAACCAAAATAGGTTACTTTGGGGGACACCCCAGTATTATGACCAGCTTGACCATCGATGAAATCGCCATAAAGAAATTTTTTGGAATTTCACTTTACAATTTTGGAAATGAAGATATTTTTCTGGAAAGTAAAAAAATATCCAAGGCAGAATCAAAGAAAATGTGGGAAAAAATCAAATCTGCAGCAGGCAAAATAGATGCATCTGAAGACCTTGGTCTTATTAATTCTTCCATACTTGTTTATCTGCTCAAAATTGTAAAAGAAAAAGGACTTAATTCTGTTTCTGTAAATTGTTTTCCACATTTGAAGGGCAAGGTTTGTATCCCTATAGCAAGATTGAATGATATGGGAATTTCTGCCGGATGCGAAGGAGATCTGGATTCCACCATAATAATGCATGTGTTGTACAATCTTTCCGGAAAAACTGTTGCTAATGGCGATCAGTTAAAAATTTTTAACTTAGATAAACCGGATAATTTTATGATGTTCACACATTGCGGGGCGGGGGGGTTTACTTTGGCTGCAAATCAGGAGGAAGTTTCTATTCATACAGATTTTGAAACAGGAAAAGGAATAGCAGTATATTTTCCTGAGAGAATCCCCGGAGAAGTTACAGTTGTAAATATGCATGGCAGCAGGGAAGGTTATAGAATGTTTTTCACAAAGGGCAAGGTTCTGGATATTAATCTTATGAAATATTATGAAGGAAACCCGATGGGTATCCAATTTAACTTTAATATAAGAGATATGCTGGAAAAAATTGCTTATGGGGGGTTTGGTCATCATTGGAGTATTGGATATGGAAATTATATCGAGGAGCTTACCGAGCTTTGCAGATTACTCAAAATCAATTACACCACTATTTAATATGGTTTTTCAGCTTAAATTTAGTGTGGTTTTCCAGCTTAGATTAACTTGAAATTATAACTTCATGCTTGATTTTTTAATTTTTTTATATTATATTATTTTATGTTAATCGTTTGCCAGATATTTAAAAAGAACAAAAATAATAAAAATAGAAGAAAAATTTATTTTTCATTTTTCAATTATTTATTTTACTAATCAAATTCTTCATAAATAGGTTTTCATAAAATTAAAAATTCGGAGGAAGCTTTTAACATACCAGGTTTTATTGGTTCTTTTACAAATGAGGAAAAATAAGCTCTGTAAAGTGGAGTTTTAAAGCGGAGGGAAAGCGTAAAATTAAAATCCTTTATTAGTTTTGCCAGATTTTGACTTTCACAAAACCCACTCTTCATAAAATGAAGGAGGTGATTGTATTTAAAAAAGACTTTTATTTTTTGAAAAATAAAATTTGGAAAGGAGAAAAATTTGAAAAAGATACTTGTATGCTTTATGGTATTTGTTTTCACCTTGTCAATTGCATTTTTAAGCACAAGTTGTAAATCTGCCGCTGGAGGTGAAAGTACTGCTGCAACTGCTGAAACCACTGAAGGAACTACAGCCAAACCAGAGGAAACAACCGCAGGATCCGCATCAGGTGAACAAATCATCCTAAAAATCACAGATTGGCAAGCAGGTGTTGACAATATTTTGAATTCTTATAAGGAGTTTATTAAAATTTTTGAAGAAAAGCACCCGGGAGTAAAGATAGAATATACTCAATATTCTTATACCACTTATAATGAATTTTTAAAGCCTGCCCTTGCATCTAATACGGCTCCTGATATTTTTGCAGTATATCCAGGCCCTGATATTGCAGATGTTGCAAAATCGGGAAATATTATTGCCATAAGTGATATTCTGGATCCAGAATGGAAAAAATGGTTAGGCAAAGCAGAGTTTTTCAATGGTGCAAGATATAATGATATTTTGTGGGTTGCTCCTCAGGATGCACAAACAGAATTAATTTGGATACATAAGGATATGTTAAAAGCAATTGGACAGGAAGTTCCTCCAATGGAACAACCTGTGCTTGTGGATGATCTAATCTCCTGGGCACCGCTTGCCCTGGCTAAAGGTTATGATGTGATTTTAGCAGGTTTTAAAGATTCATATTCCGCTCTTGATCCATTTTTCAATATGGTCCACCAGCTTCAAAAAGACGATTCTGTTGATATGGTCAAGGAAGCTTTAAATGGAAAAATTACCTGGCAGCAGGATGTTTTCCGTTTACCTATCGAAGCCTTCCAAAAAATGTATAAAGCTCATGTTTGGAGAGAAGATTCTATAAATATGGATTATCAGGTTCAAGCTTGGGGTAAATGGCTTGAAAGAGAAGCTATAGGAATGTGGACAAATGGTGATTGGTTCGCTGGTTCTGTACCTGCAGAGGAAAATAATCCCCAGAATCCGAATATCGGGATTTTCCAGTATCCTTTAGTGAATAAGGACGCCAAACCAGTTTATAATTGGGGTTACGGAACCGATCTTGCAATTTATTCAAAGGGGAAGAATATAGAGTTAGCTAAGGAATTTGTAAGATATACCAACAGCCCTGAAGCTGCAGCAATATTTGCCAAAAATTTTGTAAATCCCGCTGCCGGGCTTGATATTACCACAATTAAGGAAACAGATAATCCTATTTTTAATGATTGTATCAAAATGTATAATTTTAAAGGCGGGACTGCAAGCACGTATTTTTACAGTGAAAATGGAGAGGCTCAAACAGCACTTTTTGACGGAATAGTAAATGTTATGATCGGCCAGGATACTATTGATAACGTTCTTAAGAACTTAGATGTAGTCAGTGGTTTTAAAGGTTGAGTAGTTTCTTAAAATATTGTTAAGGAATAATATTGTAGGGGACATATTATCCCCTACAATATTTATAAAATTTTGGTAATTTTTTTCATAAAATTTTTTTATTATATTTATTCTACCAATTTTTTAAATCTGAGATAAAGAATTGTCAAAGTTTAAAGAAAACATTGTAATACCTTATTCTTATGTAACACCTGCTTTATTATTTTTTACTTTAGTTATCATGTTTCCCGCATTTACTTCACTTGTGTTAAGCTTTTATAATTTTTCCGGTTTTGATTCCGATATCTTTAAAAACTTCGTAGGTTTTTCCAATTTTAATACTTTAATCCATTATAAATATTTTTGGGTCTCATTAAGAAATACATTTTATTTTGTAGGTTCGAGTATCGTTATACAGACATCCATAGCATTATTTTTAGCAATATTTATTTTTTTCGGTAAATTTAAAAACAGTGTATTAATAAGGACTATCATATTTTTTCCGGGGGTTCTTTCTGCTGTTTCAATCAGTTTGGGCTGGAGAAAGATTCTTGAGCAGGATGGAATTTTAAATAAAATTTTACATTTGAATTTTGCTTGGCTTTCGAGTGTTTATTTGGCCATATGGCTTGTAATCATGGTAAACATATGGCAATGGGTCGGATATAACATGGTTATTTTTTATGCCGGATTACAAAGCATAAATATTGAAATGCTGGAAGCTTCGGATGTTGACGGTGCAAATTGGGGAGGAAAAATATTTAGAATTGTGATACCTTCACTTATTCCTACCATCATTCTTAATGTTATCTTAAATTTAATTGGAAGTTTTAGAGTTTTCGACATAGTTTATGTTTTAACAAAAGGCGGTCCCGTGCATAATTCAGAGGTACTTACAACATTAATGTATTATTATTCATTTGCAGCAAATGGACCAAATAAAATGGGGGTTGCCTCTTCTATAGCATTTATCATGTTTTTTATAATGATCATTTTTGGATTTTTAAGAGTAAGATTCTTAAATAAAGGAAAAGATTAATATATGGACCCGGGCATAAAAAATAATCCTAAAAAAGTTAATATTTCAAAATCAAGTTATGGTATTGACAAAAAAAGGGATCTTGGAGTTTTTATTTTCAGCCGGATAATTGTAAGCATTTCCATAGCAGTGATTTTATTCCCAATACTGTATATTTTTTCAATATCATTAAGAACGAAGGAAACCATTTATAAAGACTTTTTATATCTTATTCCAAAAGCTGTAACCTTTCAAAATTATATTGATGCTTTTAATTATGCCAGAGATCATCTGGATGTTACATTTTTTGAGATGTTCAGGAATAGTATTATTTGCACAGTTTCTGCAATTATAGTTGCTATTATAATAGCTGCTCTGGCGTCATACAGTTTTAGTAACTATAAGTTTAAAGGCAAGGAAGTTACTTTTACCATGATAATTGCCAGCTTTGTAATACCTGCCCAAGTTTTACTTATTCCGCTTTTTTTTATTTTGAGGAATCTAAAAATATTAAATACTTATCTGGCAATAATTATTCCATATGTCGGTTTTTTAATACCGATTGCCACACTTATCCTAAGATCTTTCTTTGAACAGATTCCTTTGGAGATTAAGGAATCTGCAAAAATTGATGGTGCTACTGATTTTGGAGTTTTTATAAAAATAATATTACCTCTTTCCAAATCTGCAATTGCGACTTGTATCATATTATTGTTTTTGGAAACATGGAATGAATTTATTTTTGCTTTAGTTTTTTTACAAAATCCAAAATTTCAAACCATTCCAGTTGCAATTGCAAAAATTGCCGGAAGCAAATACATTATCCCATTAGGTACATATGGTGCCTCAATAATGATCACCATAATTCCTGTTTTAATTATTTTTATTATTTTTCAGAGATGGTTTATTGCAGGAATTACTATGGGATCCATTAAAGGATGATAAAATTAAAATTTTATCAGTTGACTTTAGAACCGAGAATTGAAAAAGAAAATAATATGCCATTGTTACCTTTTATTGATAAACCATGATTCGAAATAAAAAAGCTTTAAAAAAAATACAACGCATTAATGATTGCTTAAAATACAAAGATGATAAAAATAATTTTCCTATACAGGATATTTATTTTTGGGATAAATTTTTAATCAATTGGAGAAAATATTTTAAACTGAACAATAATGAGGATATTTTTAGATATTATGATTTGGATATGGTTTGCTGCAGCCCTAATATTGATCCAAAAATAGAAAATGTAATTGTAATTGAAAAGACTCAAAGCTATATAATCTATAAGGGCGGTTTCGGAAGTACATTAAAACTTGATTTTTCTCAGCCGGTTCCATATTTTATTGATTTCGCGGTGAAGGAAATAACAGATCTGGATAAATACGAATTTGAGGATCCAAATGACCGAAAACGATTTGAAAAAAGTTTTGCACCTGTTGATATGTACGGTCTAACCCTGCCTTTCTCCGGGCAGATTGAAAATTATAGAGATGATTTTTTTATAATGGGAAATATCTCTGAGGGTAGAGAGATGGCCTGGCGCGTACTTGGTCTTCAAAATGAGCTTCTATATATCAGCTTATATCCGGAAAAATTAAGGTCTTTTGCGGAAAAAGTTGCAGATTTTGATATAGAATTAGGGAAGATACAACTCTCAAATAAATTTGTGGACGGAATCATGGTATATGGAGATATTGCATATAAAAATGGGTTGCTAATGTCGCCGAATTCCTGGAAAAAAATTTATTATCCTCCCTTGAAAAGAATTTGCACAGAACTTAAGAAATTTGGAAAGCCCATATTTTATCACACAGACGGGAATTATCTTGAAATTATAAATGATTTAATTGAAATAGGATTTGATGCCGTACACCCTAATGAGGCTAAATCAGGTATTGATGTTGTAAGGCTTAAGGAAAAATATGGGAAGAAGATATCTTTTATGGGAAATATTGATGCTGCCCGGGCCTTGTCAGGCTCAAAGGAAAATATAAAAAAAGAATTAGAATATAAAATCAGTGCTATAACCGGAGGAGGTTATCTGCCGGGTGGAGATGATATCCCAGCATCAGTGTCGCCGGAGAATTATGATTTTTTTATTAAATTGCTTAAGAGTTACAGGAAAGAGTCATAGTAAAGCAGATAAAAATAGTTACAATATCTGATGCGGAAGATTTTCTAAAAAAATCTTCTGTTATTCTAAAAAAGTAAATTTAATAAATTTTAATTTTATTGGAGGATAAATGATTACTGCACAAGGGGTTGTCCCAATAAAGGGTGGTCAATTTAAGGTACTTTCGGAAGAGCAGATAAAAGATCTGCATGATGCTACAGTGGAGGTATTGGAAAACATAGGTATTAAAAATCTTCATGACGAAGCCAGGGAAATAATGGAAAGTAACGGTTGTAAGGTTGATCATGACAACAAGATTGTTAAAATCCCTGAAGCAGTTTTAATGGATAATCTTAAAAAGGCACCTGCAAATATAACACTTTATGGAAGAGATCCAAAATATGATGTTCACCTAAGTGACTCAGATGACGTCTATGTTATGGGTGGAGCAGGAGCAGTAAATACACTTGGACTTGATGGGGTTTTACGTCCTTCAACTTTTAAGGATATGGAAGATTTCACCAGACTTGAAGATACTCTCGAAAATATGGATATTGCTCATTTTCTGGTTATTCCTACTGATACTGAATTTGGAACTTCATCAGAATGTGAAATGCTGACTTTTGCCCATATGCTTACAAATAATACTAGAAATTTTTATGCCCTGCTGGGAGGATGTCGGGAAGGGTTGAGTTATGAACTTGAGATGGCTTCTGTACTTGCCGGAAGTATTAAGGAAGTATCCAAAAGACCTTTTTTTGTAGCCGGTCTCTGTATAATCAGTCCTCTTACTCATAGGAAAGATTTTATTGAGGAACTTTTTGAATGTGGCAAATATAAAATACCCTGTTATGTCGAAGCGGACGCTACTGCCGGAGGAACGACGCCATATACTATTGCCGGCTGCCTTGTAGAAGTTAATGCCAATATTCTGGGGGCAATTTCCCTTGCTCAAATGGCCAATCCTGGAGCACCATGTATCTATTCTTCTTCTTCCGGAATACTGGATATGAAATCTCTATATTTTTCAGGAAACGCTCCTGAAGCGACTCTGCTGCATATGGCCTCTGCTCAAATGGCTCATTTCTATAAGCTGCCTTATTATGGCAGCAATACGGCAGATTCAAAATTACCCGATGAGCAAGCAGGTTATGAGAGGGCACAACATTTTTTAGGCTGTGCCTTGGGTGGGGTTAATATAATACATGTTGCCATAGGAAATCTGGCAATGATGACAGTGGCAAATTATGAACAATGCCTGATAGATAATGAAATATTGGGAGCTTCATTTAGATTGCTTCAAGGAATAGATACAAGTAAAGATGCTATCGGAATAGATGCTTTTTATGAAGCGGGTCATATTGCAAATTTTATACAGACCAGGCATACAGTCAAATATTGCAGGAGTAATGAACGCTGGATTCCTAAACTTACAGATAGAGGTAATTGGAATCAGTGGATGACAAATACCGGCGGCAAGGACATGAGGGAGCGGGCAAAAGACATGGCTAAAAAAATTCTTGAAGAGCATTATCCGGTTTATGTTAATGAAGACCAGAAAAAGGAAATCTGGAAAATAGCGAAAGAAGGTCAGAAGTTTTTAGCAGAAAGAGCAAAGAAACGTATGTAGTTCATTAAGATTCTTCTTTAGAAAAGTTAGGAATCAATTTATAAATTACTTGTTATACTAACATTTTGATTTTGCAGGAATAATTTGCAAATGTATCGGCTAGCTTTTAATTCAGCACTAATTTTAAAGTCTGAAAAATAACTTCTATAATCTGTTATAATATTTTCCATGACTATTATTGTAAAAAAACCACTGCTCTTAAAAATCTATGAAGCAGCAAGTATGCAAAGATGGAACGACCAGATCCGCATGGTAGAACTTACCGAGCTTGACAAACAGGCGCACAAAATGATTGCAGCTTATGTTCTTGGTAAATTCGAAGAAAGCGAAAGTAACCGGAAAATAAACTGGACCGAAATAATAGAAGACGGATTATTTGAATTTCTGCAGCGAATAGTGTTGACAGATTTAAAACCTCCGCTTTTTTATGAAATCAAACAGGATAAGGAAAAATATTTAAAATTAAACATATGGGTGTATAACAGGATTTACCCATTTATAGAGTGTCTTGGTGAAGATTTCTGCACTCGCTTTAAGAATTATATCATGGACTTTAACGAAAATAATGAACGCAAAATAATAGGAGCAGCACATTTTTATATTACCAAATGGGAGTTTGACATAATCCAACAATTTAATCCGCATGGGTATCAGGTAAAAGAAATCAAAAATAGTATCAAAAAAGAGCAGAAAAAATATAACAATATCAAGGGAATGAAAAAACTCACCCACTCAAAGGAATTGACTGCTTTTATAGATATATGCGGGCAGCTTCGTTTTCAGGTTCGTTGGAGCCACCTTTACAGGGTACCGAAAACTTCAGTGCTGGGCCATATGCTTATAGTTGCAATTTTTTCTTATCTTTTTTCACTCCAGTCAAACAGGAGCAGGGATATAGCTGTAAACAATTATTTTACCGGTCTTTTTCACGATTTGCCCGAAGTACTGACAAGAGACATAATCAACCCTGTAAAGAAATCCGTAGAAGGGCTTGATGACCTGATTAAAGAGTATGAAAGAAGTGAAATGGATAAAAAAATTTACAATCTGGTTCCCGAGCAGTGGCATGGCGAAATCCGGATGTTTACGGAACATGAATTTGAAAATATGCAAAATAGGGATGGGAAGCTTGTAAAAGCTGCCGATGATCTTGCTGCCTTTATTGAAGCCTATCTTTCAATAATAAATGGCATACATAATGAAAATTTGATTAGTGCAATGAAAAATTTGAAAGAAAAATATAAAGTCATGGTTGTTAATGGGATAAATTTTGGTAAAATCTACGATGATTTTGATTTTAGGATAATAGACTGATTTATGTTAATATAACTTAACTATTTATTAACTTAATTGGAGGAAATATGGCAAAAGTATGTATCGAATGCGGCAAAGAAATTAAACAGGAAACGGATTCACCTTACTGCAATAAGTGTGATGAAATGCTCGATAAAAGATTTGAAGAAATCGAAGGAAACATTATTGTTTTTAAAGAGCTTATGGATAAGGAAATTGAAATTTTAAACAAGTTTGAAAAAGAGGATATTGTAGAGCTTTATTTAAAATTCGGGCTTCGTCCTCAGTG
>JAMCVO010000076.1:391-9759 GCA_023475715.1 Actinomycetota bacterium | reverse complement strand
ATTATGTCAAGATATTCTGCCTGATTATTGGTAAATTCTCCTATACATTCACTTAATTCATCAATCAGGTTGCTGTTTTTGTCATATATTGCAGCGCCGACTGCAGAAGGTCCAGGGTTTCCCCTTGAACCTCCATCAAAATAAATTCTCAAGTATTCAAAATTTAAATCCATGGTTTTGCTTGTTAATTTTCAATGCCTGCTTTAATTTCATCAATTTCATCCCTGTATATTATGAGCATTCTGCCGCACAGCGGGCACCTATAAAACTTGTTTAAATCCTTTATTTTCTCTGCCTCACCTGAAGGTATTTCCATGTTGCATATGTCGCAAAATCTATCTTTCAAAACTGCAACTGCAATGCCGCCTTTTTTACTTTTTGTTTCTTCGTATTTAGCCAGAGCATCTTTAGGAATTTTAGAAATTACTGCTGCTCTTTTTTCTTTCAGCTTTTTAACTGCGTTGCTGATTACATTAATTTTTTCAGCAACTTCTTTTTTCATCATTTCAATCCTGGAATTGACCTGCGCTTTGTTTTTCTCGATTTCCTTAATTTTAGGTTTTAATTCATCAATGGAAATCATAAATTCAATTGCCTTACTTTCAACATTGTCATTGTTTTGTTTTAAAAATTTGATTTCTTCCTGATAATTTAAAAGCTCTTTGGCGCTGGTTATTGTTCCGCTGAAAAGTTTTTCTTCATTTTTCTTTATTTTCTCATTTTGAAGAGTAATCATATCTTCAAGTTTCCTGCGTTCATGCTCGAGCCCCGACAGTTCCTTTTCAGAAAGCTCCAGCTCTTTATTGATTTCGGAAAGCTCCTCTTGCAATTTTTGCAGTTTTTCATTTTTTTTAAGTACGTTGATTTCATTAAGCTTTCTTAGGATAGAACTTTCAAGCAATTGCA
The DNA here is from genome assembly GCA_023475715.1 of Actinomycetota bacterium. The sequence goes on along the minus strand of JAMCVO010000076.1, from coordinate 8,853 downwards.
GCTCGACAAGGCGGGTTATCTCATAACTTGCATCATCCAATATAATACCTCCAGGATTTATAGCCTTCTTTACTTTTTATTACTTCAATATCTTTTATACCATTTTCTTTAAAGTACTTATTAAGAATATCATACATTCCTTCAACAGCAAATTTCTCGCTGTCGCCGTGGCCGATTTCAATAATAATTTTCCCGCTTTCAGTAATTTCAAGAGCACTGTGGTAATTAAGCTCTCCTACTATCACTGCATCACAATCAAAATCTGTAACTGCAATTCTCTGTGCAAATGAGTTTGCACTGCCATTCAGGAAAAGAATTTTTTTTACAGTTGCAGATTCCATTTGGAATTTGTCCGGCATATTGTTTGCAATCCACCTAAAACCAGAGATTAGCAGGCTTTCCTTTACTTTTTTAAAAAAAACAGGAAGGTTAACCGGGATGTCCAACTCGCCAATTATCCCAAGGCCACCTTCGGCAAATTTATTTCCACTCCTGAATATGTCATAAGCTGATTCTTCTTCGTAAGGGTGAGCTTTGGTCGCGCACGCGGGTTCAAGGTAGGCTAATCTTATACCTGTAAGTCCTAATTTTTTGGCAAACATTACGTTTAAGCCTTCAGGCATGATATCGTAATTTGTATGCGCGGTGTACACAGCCATACCGTTATTTATGATTTCGAGTATTTTTGACCCCAGACTATTAGTATCCAGAAACGAATCTATTGGTTCCATTAATAAAGGGTGGTGGGATAAAAGCAAATCAGCTTTTGCCCTTATTGCTTCCTGAATGACACTATTGGTTAAATCAAGGGTAACTAATATTTTCCTTATGTCTTTTTGAATATTTCCGACTCTTAAGCCTGTCTTATCCCAGTCCAGTGCCAGGTTTTTATAAAAAATTGTATCAAATACTGTGGCGAGCTCTTTAAGGATCATTTTGTAAAAAATTTCATTAATCGGTATTCTTTTAAGAATATGTTCAAATTAATAAAAATATTATAACATTAATGCACCAAATTTGTTATAGAAATATTTATCTTAAGAACAAATAATTAATAACATCTATTCAAAATAAAAAACATTTACAAACATTTACACAATCATGATCAGAATAAAAATGGGAATCGTTAGAAAAACAGTTATTATCATAGCTTCAATATTTGCTGCCATAGTCCTGGTTTTATTTTTACATTCCAGATTTATTTTTATGAAAGAATACATCAGGCTGGAAGAAGAAAGCACAATTAAGAATATCGAACAGGCAAAAAATGTATTTAATGCCAGAATTGATAAAATAGCAACCAGTGCAGAGGATTACGCTATCTGGGATGATACCTTTTTTTTTATGACAAATAATAATCAGGATTATATTGATTCAAATATTGACAATGATACTTTGCATAATCTTGGTATAAACTTCTTTGTATTAATTGATGCCAGTAATAAAATAAAATATATATACGCATACGATCTTGGGAATAAAGAACGCGTAGAACCTGCGAAGTCTTTCGAAGAATCTCTTTTGAAAGAGGTAATGACCTCTGAACAGTACCATCGGTCTTCTGAAAATCAGGGGGTGCTGCTGATAGACGGCAAGCCAGTCATAGCAGCCACCAGACCTATATTAAAAACCAATGGTGAAGGGCCTCAAAATGGTACTCTGGTAATGGGCAGATATATTGACAAGTTATTTGAAAAAGATTTTTCTTCAGATAATCAATATCCTATAAATCTTTTTAACGTAAATGATCCGGAAGTAAAATTAAAATTAGGAGACATATTAAACAATTTTTCTAAACCAGATGTTATTTTAAGAAATAATATCGGTATTGAATATATTAGTAATAATCAACTTGATGCCTATTATCTCTTCGGGGGTATTAACGGGGATCAGATTCTTTTAATGCGCATTACTTCACCAAGAGATTTGTTTATTGAAGGTAATATTACCACATGGAGGTTCATTTTAATTCTCATAGCTACAGCTGTCATCAGTTGTGTCCTTATAACCATTATTTTAAGAAAAATAATATTATCCAGAATTACAAAGCTAAGTAAAGAAGTAGTAAAAATCGGAAAAAATCATGCCGGCTCCAGTGAGTTAGAGATAACACCTACAATACCACGTCTGGGTAACGATGAGGTTACAGACCTTGCAGAAAGCATAAATGGGATGCTTGCAGATTTGCGATTTGAAGAGCAGCAGCTAAAAGACAGTGAAAAGAAATTTAAGGACCTTGTTGACTTATTGCCGGAGATCGTAATTGAAGTTGATAAAGATAAAAAAATAACATTTGCAAATACAATTTTTTTTGAAACCTTAGGCTATGCTAATAAGGATATTAAAGAAGGAATTTATATTAAAGATATATTTGCCCTGGTGGATTTAGAAAAAGCTGAAGAAAGAATGGATAAAATAATACAGGGCAAGAAGCTTAGAAGTATTGAACATCTGATAATAAAAAGAGATGGTACTACTTTTCCTGCTCTTGTCTCATCGCAAGTGAAAATGGATGAGAGAGGTAATATAAACGGTATTAGGAGTGTCCTTACAGATATTACAGAAAGAAAAATAATGCAGGGGGCAATTGAAAAACTAGCTTATAATGATCCGTTAACAAATTTACCAAACAGAATTTTATTTAACGAGAGGTTGAAATTTACAATGGCAAATGCTGCACGGCATAATAAAAAGTTTGCCTTCGTACTAATAGACCTGGATAAATTTAAGGAAACCAATGATAAATATGGCCATAAAACCGGAGATGAGCTGCTTATTTTTGTTGGTAAGAGAATAGAAAACATGCTCAGGAAGAACGATACGATAGCCAGATTTGGCGGGGATGAGTTTCTGCTTCTGCTTACTGAAATAAATGATAGAGAAGATGCTGCTGTTGTTGCAGAAAAGATACTTGGAACTTTTAGGGAACAATTTATCCTTGGAGGCTACAAGCTAGGTGTTGGCATCAGCATGGGAATTTCACTTTATCCTGATGATGGAATTGACAGCGATACTTTATTTAGGAAAGCAGATACAGCACTTTATCAGGTAAAAGAAAGCGGCAGGAATAATTATAGGTATTTTACCTCTTAGATCCCCTAGAGTTTGGTGGGCCCACCTGGATTCGAACCAGGGACCTCCGCATTATGAGTGCGCTGCTCTAACCAGCTGAGCTATGGGCCCTGCCTAAATGAAAAGTGCTTTTCATAAGTACTTTTGCGCAGGCAATTGCTTATATTAATAAAAATTATTATATAAGTCAATTTGTTAAGTCAAATTGTTTCAAATAATTAATTGTTCCCTAAAGATTTATTTAAATTGAAATTATATTTAGTTTTCTCTATTTTTTGCAACCATATAAATATCTTTTCTATGTCTAATTCCTAAAATTAAAACTTCTTCTTCAATAACTTTATAAACAATTCTATAATCACCTATCCTTAGCTTTCTAAAGCCTTTTAGGTCTCCTTTCAGCAGTTCTCCTGATTTTATTGGATCGATTGCAAGTCTTGTTTCTATTGCCCTTTTAATCCTTGCTTTTGATAGAACTTCCAGATTATTTAAATCGTCCTTTACCGCTTTATGATATTTTAATAGAAAAGACAAATTTATCTCCAAACATCGTCGTGAGCTAAAGATTCTTGCCTGGTATAAGTCTTCTCTCTCTCTTCAGCAAATTTTGAAAGAGCAATATCCTCCTCAAGCTCTTCTTTTTCCAGCATATTTTTAAGATAGCCTTCCACTACTTCCGATACTGTAACATCTCTTTCAGCTGCTTTAATCTTAATTCTCTTTCGCAACTCTGGGTTCAATACAATTGTTAATCTCTCTTTTTTCATATTATCATCTCCTAAAAGTAGTATATCATAAAAGTGGAAAATGTGAAAAGATAAGACTTCACATTTTTTCACAGCATATCTTTCTGTTTAAAGCTGAAGTAGCCATTTTCAGCAACTATAATATGATCCAGAACATTTATTCCTATTATAGAACAGGACTTGCATAAACGCCGGGTTATTTCTATATCATCAATTGAAGGTTCGGGATCCCCGCTTGGATGGTTATGTATGAATATTAAGGAAGCTGCCGATTCACGAATTGCAGGACAAATAACCTCTCTCGGGTGCACTATGCTGGAGGTCAGTGACCCCTGCGAAATTAAAATCTCTTTTATGATTTTGTTCTTAATGTTTAACATAATTACCCTGAACTGCTCTTTCTTGAGATCTTTCATTAATGGTATGTAATAATTAGCAACTTCTTCGCTGCATCGAAAGCTTGTATTATTTCCATTTTTTTCTGAAACTGCTCTTTTCCCGAGCTCAAATGCTGCAAGTATCTGTACAGCTTTTACCATACCTATGCCCTTAATTTCTGCAAGTTCATTTATCGATAAATCGAGCATTCCTTTTAAGTTTTTATGTTTGGAAATCAGATTACTGGCAAGGTCAAGCGCAGAATAGCTCTGGTTATCCTTTATACATCCCGTTCCGATTATTATTGCCAGTAATTCGCAGCTTGTAAGATGCTCTTTACCGAATTTTACAAGTTTTTCTCTGGGTCTTTCTTCTTCCGGCCAATTTTTTATAGGAAGCTTATCCATAGAAGCATAATAGCACAAATATACAATTATGTATATTGAAAATAGTTGAAAGCCAATTAAAAATAAAAGAATTACTTAGAGTGACTTTAAAATATTATAAATGTTTTTCAAAATTAATATATATAAAGCATTATTGCAGGGTTATAAAAGTATAACAGATTTTACATTACTTTATCAGCCATCTGCTCAGAAATCTTATAAAAATCTTTTTCTTTTTTTAAAAACGTCTCAACTATCAGTGGATCGAAATGTTTTCCCTTCTCCTCACAAATTATTTCAACCGATTTTTCATGAGATAAGGCATTCTTGTAGTGGCGCTTTGACCGAAGTGCATCATATACATCGGATAGAGCCATAATCCGAGCTGATATAGGTATATCCTCTCCACTTAGTCCATGTGGATATCCTTTTCCATCCCAGTGTTCGTGATGATACATCACAAGCTGGAGGGCAATCATTAAGAATGATTGGAAAGTTAACTTCTGTGCTGCCTTTTGGAGAACCATTGCGCCATATTCACAATGTTGTTTTATTTTGTCAAATTCATCTGGTTCCAGTTTTCCCGGTTTTCGAAGTATAGCATCTGGTACACCTACCTTCCCAATATCGTGAAGTGGAGCTGATTTAACAAGGTCTGCAATATATCTATCACTCAAATATGATTTGTACTTTGGATGCTTCTTTAGCTCTTGAGCTAAAATCTCCACATAGCGTGATGTTCGTTCAATATGATTACCAGTCTCAATATCTCGCAATTCTGCTTGATAAGCTAAAGCCAATATAGTTACATCCTGAGTTTGGTCCAGTTGTTGAGTTGTTTTTCTTTGTCTATCATATGCTTTGTAGAAAATTATAAAAAGAAGGATGTAGAGAGTAACGCCTGCAAGTGATACTAAAATCCAGACAATCCGTATATTTTTACTTATTTGAAGGTAAAGATTACTACTAGATTCATATAGTTCTATAACACCAATTACCTCTTCATTCTTTTTCACAGGAGTATAAATTTCTAATATTGTCCCTTGTCCTTTTTCTGTTATTTGCTCTGCCTTTTCTGGTAAAGATACTTCATAATCTAACTTACCTTGAATTGCTTCATTGAAGTTGATGTTATCTTTAAAATTAAGACCAATCAATTCTACTTTATCACTCCACAAAATCGTACCGTCTTTTCCCCAAACTTTGATTCTGAATATAGCACCAAAGGAAAGCAAGTCATTAAAAAAAGACTTAACATCTTCAGGCACATTAGTTCCTGCGGGGGATTTTAGGAAGATATAGACTTGGGGATGATCGTTTGCGATTGACTGTATAACATGGGGGAAAATATCGATATGGGTTTGAATAGCATAGTTTGTAATCCGTTTTGAAAGTATAGTTCCAAGAGTAATAGATATAAATAGAATGACAAGAAAGGTGACAACGGTATATTGAATAACTATGTTTTTTAGTAATTTCATTTTCGTTCTAAAATAAATAATAAATTAATCCAAAATTAGAAAAAACACAATCATTTTGTACATTTACTTTGTATATTTAACATTAATTTCTTGAATAACTCATAACAATTGAAATTTCACTTCAGGGTAAAATAAGAATAGAACAAAAGGGAGCTTATCCATAGAAGCATAATAGCGCAAATATACAATTATGTATATTGAAATATCTAAAAACCGTAAAAGCCCAAAAACTTTAGTTGTCTGATGTAGCAGTTTTTACTTTGATTGAACCGGTTGATGATAATACATCAAATCCATCTTCTTTTAATTTTTGAATTACATCTGTTAAGTCCTTGCCTTGTTTTCTGCAACCATCTGGTATGGTTGTTTTTCGCCCTATTGTTTTTCTGACTATCGGGTTTATTACGCCAAAAAACCCCATGTCTTTCAATATTTCAATAAGTTCGGGGTATTCTTCAGTCAATTCATAAACAGATTTGCCCAGGTCAACTTTCTTCATCGATCAGCCTCTTTTCACCTTTTAAGTTCTTTATATCGGTGATATCTATAGTTACTTCAATTGTCCCAAGATAGTTTGCCCCTTCGTCTCTTACGGCTATGAATTTGATAAATATCAAACTGTTTTTGAAGTTTATCCAGAAGTCAGCCTGATCCCTTTTTCCATTCTTAAATTCAGCAAGAATTCTTTCAACAATTTCAACGCTCTGGGGCGGATGGCAGTTTTGGACTTTTCTGCCAATAATAGATCTCGTCCTTACAAATATCTTATTTTTATTATCTGAAAAATACCTGACAATATCATCTTTATCCACAAAAGTGATGTCAACAGGCAAGCTGTTGAATATCCACATTAATTCCTTTAACTTTAAAGACCCTGTTGGAAAACTGATTTCATTTCCATTTTTTATTTCCGGCTCTATTACAACAATTTTCCTTAGTTCGCTGATCATGCGCGAAGTGTCTTTTGGCTTTTCTATAAATACATATCCGACTTCATCACTTTCTTTTAATATGTCAATCCAATCATTAATACTTAATTTTTCCTTAGAAGCTGGGAAAAGAATATTTTCTTCTTTAAATATCATTCCGGTAGTCTCCTCGATAAGAGGATTTATGTACTCCTTTATATAAGATTCAAGTTGCTGCTTTGTGTCCAGTTCTTCAATTTTTAAAATGGAATTTTTCAGTAAATTCCTTATGTCATTATCCTTGCCCCACATAACCTTTGAAGGACCCATGAAGCCATATTTTTCAAGGAAAGGGAAAAGCAGCTGCTCTTTTCTTGTATAGTGTAATTCCACTCCTTTTAATTTCAGCAGCAATTTTTTAAGTTCCTGTCTGAATACCTCCAATGTCTTGATATCCTTTTTAAGAAGCAGCTCTTTTATGGAGTCAGTAAGTTTTTCAATCTCTCTATTCTCCAGTTTAAAAAGATGTATCGGATGAGTAGGTAATTCCTCTTTGGCTACTGACTGGGATAATGAAGATTCAAATAAAAGAGCATGTAAATTGCAAAAATTCTTTATCTCATCGGTTTGCATGCCTTCATTTATCAATGACTGCTCGATTTCCACAATTTCCGAAAATGTTATAGTCCCGACTTCTTTTTCAAACTTCTCTTTTGCTTCTTCGAGTGAAAGCCCCTGATGAAGTTTTAAAATAATATCTTTTATTATTTCTTTTTTATTTTCTTTCCCTAAAAATTCACTCATTTTATATGACCCATAAATTATTATTCAATATAAATTTCAAAATCAGCCATGATGTTTTGAACAATATGATAATATAATAATTATGATAAATTTTATAGATTATTATTAAACCGCTATTACTTTATTTATCTCCGGGACTACTTCTTTGATAGCCTGCTCTACGCCCTGGGTCATTGTCATCTGTGCCATCTGGCATCCGCTGCACGCACCAGCCAATCTAACCTTAACTATGCCATCTTCAACACTTACTAATTGGATATCCCCTCCATCAGCCTGTAAAGCCGGCCTGATTGTTTCTAATGCTTTTTCAATTTTTTCCTTCATTTTGTCACCTCCAGTTTTTCACTAAATATGCGTAGCATAGAATAAAAATATTATATTTAGAGCAGAGTAGCAATTTCCTTTATCCTTACAATCAATGCTCCTCTTGCCCAGGAAAATTTTTCTTTTACTTTTTGTAAAATTTTTCCTTCTTTCTGAATCTCCCCTTCTCCAAGCAACCTGCATCCTTGACCAGGACCATTACTTCCCTCTACTTGTTTTGATACAATCAGGAGTTGTATATTTTTATTCTTTTTTAAATTTTCTTCGGTTTTACTATACGTACCCACAGGAATGATAATTTTATCATTCTCTGTTCCTATCTGCCTTACATAATCTCCCCACGTAGCTACCAAATGCGGTCCG
>JAMCVO010000076.1:0-381 GCA_023475715.1 Actinomycetota bacterium | reverse complement strand
CTATATCTCAAATCCGGCTGCGTTTCAACCAATATTATTAAGATATATTAATCCATTTAATATGATACCATGATAGTATCATATTAAATGGATGTCAAGCAAAAAATGAATAATTTTCTCATTTTCCCGGCTATTTCTTCTGCGGATTTTATTATAAAATAATTTCCGGGAACTTTATTATAAAATAATAATTATAATGTAATTAATCATAACGTAATTAGCGCTTTAATTAAAAACACTTTCTTATACTGAATATATAAGAATGTATTTCTTAAATAATAAACCTTGAAATTGTTAGATAAATATTTAGAAAAATGCGTGCTTTGTCCTCATAAGTGCAGGATTAACAGGAATGCCGAGGAAACAGGTTTCTGGCTTATC
>JAMCVO010000157.1 GCA_023475715.1 Actinomycetota bacterium | reverse complement strand
CCCCGTGATTTTAAAGGCACAATGGCTAAGTTCATGAAGTATATAAGGGAATTTAAGGTATCGATAATTATAGTTATTATATTTGCTGTTGTCTCAACTATTTTTGCAATAGTAGGACCAAAAATATTAGGTAAGGCAACAACAAAATTATTTGAAGGAGTAATTGGAAAAATAGCCGGAACAGCCAGTGGCATTGATTTCAAATACATTGGAAATATTATTTTGATTGCGATAAGTCTCTATTTTATTTCAGCTTTATTTTCATATATACAAGGCTGGATTATGACAGGTGTTTCGATGAAAATAACTTATCGATTCAGGAAAGATATATCACAAAAAATCAACAGAATGCCCCTGAAATATTTCGATGGCACAAACCACGGAGAAGTAATTTCACGTGTTACCAATGATGTCGATACTGTCAGTCAGACATTGAACCAAAGTTTGACACAAATAATAACATCAACAACAACGGTAATCGGTGTACTGATAATGATGCTTACTATAAGCTGGGTGATGACACTTATTGCAGTTTTAATAGTACCGCTTTCTTTTGTTATCATTTTAGCCGTTATTAGACGTTCACAAAAATATTTTAAACAACAACAGGACTACCTTGGCCATGTAAATGGTCACGTTGAAGAGATGTACAGCGGCCATAGCGTAATGAAAGCTTTTAACGGAGAGAAAAAAAGCATGGAGAAGTTCGACAGCTTTAATAATGTGCTTTACGGGGCTGCTTGGAAATCACAATTTTTCTCCGGTATGATGATGCCGGTTACATTTTTCATAGGCAATCTTGGCTACGTAGCAGTGGCGGTGCTGGGAGGATGGCTTGCAGTTCAAGGCAAATTGGCAGTTGGAGATATTCTTGCATTTATACTATATGTGCGTACATTTACACAACCCATTTCGCAGCTCGCCAATATTTCGAATATTTTACAGCAGACCACAGCTTCAGCAGAGCGTGTGTTTGAGTTTCTGGACGAAAAAGAAGAAATTCCTGAAACAAGCACTCCCGTTAAGCTTGACATAGTTTCCGGAAATGTTGAATTTAAAAACATCAATTTTGGATATAACCCTGACCAGACCATAATAAAAGATTTTTCAGCAACTGTAAGTCCGGGACAAAAAATTGCTATTGTGGGCCCGACCGGAGCAGGAAAAACAACAATAGTTAAGCTGCTAATGCGTTTCTATGATGTAAATAATGGCGGGATATTTGTGGATGGTCATAATATTAAAGATTTTACCCGTGAAGACCTGCGTTCAATCTTTGGAATGGTTTTACAAGATGCATGGCTTTATAATGGCACTATTCTTGAGAATATAAGATATGGCGATCAGAATGCAAAAGACGAGGAAGTAATCGAGAGTGCAAAAATAGCCCACATCGATCACTTTATCCATACCTTGCCGAATGGTTACAATATGGAGCTTAATGAAGAAACCTCTAATATATCGCAGGGTCAGAAACAGCTTCTGACAATTGCCAGGGCAATACTGGCAAAACCCAGGATACTTATTCTCGATGAGGCTACCAGCTCTGTTGATACTCGTACAGAACTTCTTATCCAGAAAGTTATGGATGATTTAATGAAGGAGCATACAAGTTTTGTGATTGCCCATAGGCTCAGCACTATCCGCAATGCCGATTTGATACTTGTAATGGATAATGGCGATATTATAGAACAGGGAAATCATCAGGAATTACTGGCAAAAGGTGGTTTCTATGCCAACCTCTATGATAGTCAGTTTGAAACAAAAAATGAAAATGCCTTTTAAGGATAAATTATTTTCTGCTATCAGTTGCCGGTAATAATTCACTAATTTAAGCAATTCTGCCTTATTTGATTAGTAAAAGTATATATAATATAATTTTGTTTAAATTTATTCCTTTGAACCAATGGTTTGAAAAAAATAATGTTAGACAAAAAACTTTTTTCAATTACACTTCTCCCCAGCGAAAAGATCATTAAAGTCCCCCAAAATTATAATTTAAGGCAGGCAATACTTGATTGCGGTATAGACATAGAATCTTCTTGCGGAGGCGTTGGAACATGCGGAAGATGTAAGGTTCAGGTAAAAAGCGGCCGCATTTATTCAAAAAGAGATAGATTTATTAAAGGAAAAGAAAAAGAAGACGGTTATGTTTTAGCTTGTTTGAGCAGGATAAAAAGTGAAGCAACTATATTTATCCCGGAAAAGAAAAAAGCAAGAGCAAAGATCGAAGAGGGTAAGTATGAAATTGATAAAACTAAAATTTATAGCGGTATTAATATAGATGAACTTGCACCTGTTGAAATAAAACCCTGGATAATAAAGGAAAGAATAAATATTGAAAAACCCACTTTGGATTATAATACTACTGACCTGCACAGGCTTAACAAAAGTTTAAAAACCACTTTAAAATTGAATGATGTAATTGTCCCTTTAAATGTGGTAAGAAAATTGCCGTACCTTTTAAGAGAAAATAACTGGGAAATTATAATAACATTAGATAAAAGCACCAATACTATAATAAATGTTCAACCGCCCAATAAAGAAAAAAAATGCTTTGGTTTTGCGCTTGATATAGGAACAACTACACTTGTGCTGCAGCTTGCGGATCTGGAAACAGGCGAAATTATTGGTTATGCTTCGGAATATAATCCGCAGATAAAGTTTGGAGAAGATATAATCAACAGGATTGTTTACTCAACAAGAAGCGGTGGCTTAAACAGACTCAGAGAAGCTGTTCTTGATTCAATAAATGATATGATACTGCGTCTTCTTACAAATTCGAATATCGATGAAGAAGATGTTGTTTCAATGGTTATAGCTGGTAATTCTACTATGATGCATCTTTTTTATGGAGCACCTCCGAAATTTATAAGAGAGATGCCTTATGTTACAGTCACTAATAAATTTTTGAACACCTGTATAGATGAATTGGGTCTTAAATATATCAAAAATGCAAGAGTTTACAATATAGAGGGAGTTGCAAGTTATTTAGGCGGAGATATTACATCCGGGGTACTGGCTGTAAATATGTCAAAAAGAGAAGAACTTACTTTATTTATTGATCTTGGCACAAATGGGGAGCTGGTAGTAGGGAATAACGAGTGGATGATGGGATGCTCATGCTCGGCAGGTCCTGCTTTTGAAGGCGGAGGAGTAAAATGCGGCACCAGAGCTGTTGATGGTGCCATTGAGAAAGTTTCTATAGATCAGAGCACGTACAAATGTTTTTTTAAAGTAATCGGCGGCAGTGAACCAATTGGAATTTGTGGCTCAGGATTGATTGATTTAATAGGAGAAATGTTTTTAAAAGGTGTTATAGATAGAAAAGGAAAATTCAATACAGATATAAAAAATCCATATCTGAAATGCACTGACAATGATTACCGGTATGTTATTGCAGAAGCCGAAGATAGCGGAACCGGAGAAGATATTTTTATAAGTGAGGTCGATATTGATAATTTGATCAGGGCAAAAGCTGCTGTTTATTCGGGAATAAAAACACTTCTCGAAGATGTTGAATTAAAAATAACTGATATTGATAGGGTATATGTAGCGGGCGGCCTTGGGAAAAATATCAATGTACAAAATGCCATAATAATTGGAATGCTTCCGGATATAAATATAAACAAATATGTTTTTCTGGGAAATACTTCTGTCAGAGGCGCTTACCTATGTCTGCTATCGGAAGATAAATACGAATATACTTCAGAAATTGCAAAAAAGATTACTTATATAGAGCTAAGTGCAAATATAAAATTTATGGATAGGTATATTGCAGGATTATTTTTACCTTATACAGATTTAAAAGAATTTCCATCTGTAGATTTGTTTTATTCACCTTAAACCAAGCTTAACCGAAATAATTTGAAAGGTAATTAAGAAAATGGGAATAAATATAGCTGTGGCAGGAAAAGGCGGAACCGGAAAAACAACTATAAGTGCATTACTGATAAGAAACCTCATTAAGAAAAAAAATGGAAGTGTTTTGGCACTGGATGCAGATCCTAATTCAAACTTAAATGAATTGCTTGGTGTTAAAATAAGCAGCACAGTTGGTCAGCTTGTGGAAAATTTTAAAAAAAATGGAGCAATAATTTCATCCGGGATATATAAAGATCAGATGGTTGAAATGAATATTCATCAGTCAATTATTGAGGGCAACGGTTTTGACTTGCTTATCATGGGCAGGGGCGAGGGACCTGGATGCTATTGTGCTGCAAATAATTTATTCAAGAAATATATAGACATGCTCCAGGATAGCTATGATTATATCGTAATGGATAATGAAGCAGGAATGGAGCATTTAAGCCGTAAGACAACTCACAATATAAAATATCTTCTAATAATATCCGATCCATCGCCCAGGGGCATACTAACTGCTGCAAGATTAAGAGATTTATCAAGAGAATTACAAATAAATGTTGAAAAAGTATATTTAATATTAAACAGAGTCAATGGCAAGCTGGATGATAGATTGTTAAAATACATAAAGGAACAGAAATTTGAGATTTTAGGAACAATCCATACGGATAAAAATATCATTGATTTGGAACTGGCCGGGAAATCTATTTTTGAATTGCCCGACAATAGTGTTTCCATACTGCAGGTAAATGAAATATTAAAAAGTCTTGGACTGTAAAAGTTTAAACTCTAATTAGCTTATATTTTATTGATTTTTTGGTTTTTTATAAAATCCTATGGAGTTTTTTTAAAAAATGATAGAATATAAAAGATTGTGCGATGCGTTACAAGGTAGTTACTATGTTTTAAAAGTTGCAAACAATAAAAAAAGGAGAAATCTTAAATGAATTTTCAAATTCCAAAAGATGAATATACCGGTAGAATCAATACATTAAAGCTTGGCAAAGATAAAACCGAAGTTTTGGTTGGCGGAGAATCTGTGTTGCCTTTTTATAGTTTTGAAGGAGAAATTCCAAATAAACCAGTCATCGCGTTTGATGTTTTTGATATGACACCGGCAAATTGGCCGGAATACCTTTTTAATTATTTTAAAGATGTTGCAGATGATCCGATAAAGTGGGCCAAAAAGTGTATCAAAGAATTCGGAGCAGATGCAATTTGCCTTCATTTAACAAAAATAAACCCTGAGACAGGCAGCATGACATCCGAAGAAGCTGGTGAATTGGTAAAAAGCATAAGGGAATCTATTGATAAACCCTTGATCATTTATGCTGATGCCCCTCTGGAAATCGTTGCCGAAGTCATGAAAAAAGTATCTGAAAAAAATTCCGAAAGTAATATATTGCTAGGCTGGGTTGAAGAAGATAACTATAAAACTCTTGCTGCTTCCACTATAGGATATAAAAATAATTTAATTGCATTGAACCCGCTTGATGTAAATATCGCCAAACAGCTAAATATATTGCTCACCCAGTTAGGATTACCGGCAGATAGAATAGCCATGGATCCGTCAAGCTCAGGTTTGGGTTATGGAATAGAATACTGCTTTTCAGCAATGGAGAGATTAAAGATTGCTGCACTGCTCCAGGATGATAAGATGACCCAGATGCCGATAATCAATAATATAGCTGCTGAAATTTGGAAAGTTAAGGAAGTAAAAGAGAGTGAAAATACCTATCCTGAATGGGGCAATTTAGAGGAAAGAGGCATTAACTGGGAAACGATTTCTGCAATGTGTCTGTTGCTCTCAGGTTCAAATATTATAACAATGAGACATCCAAAAGCTGTTAAATTAATAAAAGAGATAATAAGTGAACTATTGTAATAAAGGTGTATGAAAGGATGAATCTTAATGGATAAAGATACCGAAAAAAAAATAACTGATTTAAGCAGCGATGAAGCAGTTTGTAATATACTTGAAAATATTGAAGGTGAACAAAGCACAATATTTACCCGTTCCAGATCTTTAAAACCCTGTCCCATAGGCTCAAGTGTTTCGGGAGTATGCTGCAAGAATTGCGGAATGGGTCCTTGCAGAGTAAGAGATGACACTGAAGGACTCTGCGGAGCAACACTTGGAACAATATCGGCCAGAAATTTAGCCCGTCATATTGCAGCCGGTGCCTCCGCGCACTCTGATCACGGGAGGGATATGGCACATCTACTTGCTCTTACGGCTGAAGGAAAGGCTGAAGGCCTGAAAATTAAAGATGAACTGAAACTTTTCAGATTTGCCAAGAATTTGGGAGTAAATACTGGCGATAAAAGTGTTAATGAAATAGCAAAAGAAACAGCAGAGAAAGCTATGTCGTTATTTGGACAGCAGACAGGCACACTGGATCTGGTAAAGCTGGCTCCAAAAAAAAGACAGGAAATTTGGGAAAAATATAAGGTTGTTCCAAGGGGTATAGACAGAGAAATTGTCGAGATGCTGCACAGGACAGCTATGGGTGTTGACCAGGAGCCGGAGAATATTTTAAATCAGGCAATCCGTACTGCCCTGACGGATGGCTGGGGCGGTTCCATGATTGGGACAGAAATTACTGATATTTTATTTAACACACCTGTACCATTGGCTGCTAAAGCCAATCTGGGAATGCTTCATGCAGATGAGGTAAATATTGTGATCCATGGACACGAGCCGACACTTTCTGAAATTATTGCAGAGCTTGCCGATGATAAAGAACTTGTAGATTATGCCAAATCCAAAGGTGCAAATGGAATAAATGTCGTGGGTATTTGCTGTACTGCTAATGAAGTTTTGATGAGACAGGGTATTGCACCCATAGGTAATTTTTTATCTCAGGAAATGGCAATAATGACAGGTGCTGTCGAGTTAATGGTTGTTGATGTCCAGTGCATTATGCAATCATTGGGTGAACTTACAAAAAGATTTCATACAAAACTGGTAACCTCTTCACCTAAATCTAAAATTCCCGGAGCCATACATATGGAATTCCAGGAAGTAAATGGGGTTACTCTTGCTAAAGAGATAATAAAAATGGCGATAGATAATTATACAAACAGGAAACATAAAGTTTGTATACCTGATGTCAGGGCTGACATGGTTGCCGGTTTTTCACATGAATATATCAGATATATGCTTGGCGGAAGATTCAGGGAATCATTCAGGCCCTTAAATGATGGAATAATTGATGGGCGAATACAGGGAATAGTGGCTGTAGTTGGCTGTAATAATGCAAGAATTTCCCAGGATAAATATCATAATTTCCTTGTAAGGGAACTGATTAAGAAAGATTATCTGGTTGTTCAGACAGGATGCGGAGCGCTGGCAACAGCCAAATGTGGAATTATGATTCCGGAAGCCATGGAATATGCAGGGGAAGGATTGCGTTCAATTTGTGAAGCAGTAGGGATTCCTCCGGTTCTGCATCTTGGTTCCTGCGTGGATAACTCCAGAATTTTAACAATTGCATCTGAAATTGTAAGGGAAGGCGGCCTTGGTGATGATATAAGTGATTTACCTGCCGCAGGGATTGCTCCTGAATGGATGAGTGAAAAGGCATTAACGATTGGTGCATATTTTGCAGCATCGGGTGTCTATGTGGCATTCAGCGGTCAACCAATACCTGTGGAATCAAGTGAAGAGGTAAAGAATATAATGACAAATGGCTGGCAGCAAAAATTTGGCGGACAGCTTGAATATATTCCAGATATTAATCAACTACTTGATAAGGTAATAAATGTCATTCAGGAAAAAAGAAAAGCATTAAAAATAGATATTAAAAAAGAAAGAGTTCTTATGGATATGGAAGCAAGGAGGGCATTATAGGATGTCGAAAATAATAGCTACAAGTGCAATTAAGGGTGCTTACAAAATAATAGAGAAAACAGAGCATATCTTAAAGAATTCCACTAAAGAACATGGCCCGGATCAACGAATAGAATTTCCTAACACTGGTTATTATCTTCCAATAATTTACAGCATGACGGGTATCGCCGTTGAAAAACTTTCTGATGCCGAAAAAGTACTAGAAGAAGCCAGGAAATTACTTCCGCCGGTTCCTTCAGATAAGCTTTGGCTGCCATATCTCGGAGGTACGCTTGATGCAGGAATCGCAACACTATGGGCAGAAGAAATAATTGAAGTAATTAAATATCTGGATGGTCCTTCCCCGGTCGAGGATATATGGCTGGGTGCAGCAACAGACGTAATAATCAGGGAAAGAGGTATTGAATTTGTAGATGGTACGGCCCCGGGTTTTGCGGCATGCGTAGGAGCGTGCAGCGACAGCAAAATGGCAGTAAAAATTGCAAGAGAGCTGCAGGAAAAAAATATCTATGTCTTCATGACCGGGTCAACAGATGGCAAAACCATGTCTGAGCAGCTAGTAGAAGATGGAGTGGAACTGGGCTGGAATACCAGGCTCGTTCCATTTGGCAAAGATATAACAGCTACTATTTATGCATTAGGTTTTGCTGCAAGAGCAGCTTTAAGCTTTGGCGGTGTACAGCCTGGTGATTATAAAAGAATGCTTCAATATAATAAGGATAGAGTATTTGCATTTGTTCTGGCACTTGGTGAGGTTGATGAAGAAAAATATGCAAATGCAGCAGGAGCCATTAGTTTTGGATTTCCCACAATTGCTGATACTCCTATTCCGGAAATTTTGCCAAGGGGCGTTTGCACCTATGAACATGTAGTGTCCAATATTCCTGACGAAGATATTGTAACAAAGGCAATAGAAGTAAGAGGCTTAAAGATTACTGTTGATAAAGTTGATATTCCTGTAGCTTTTGGCCCGGCTTTTGAAGGTGAACGTGTAAGAAAGGAAGATACTTATCTGGAATTTGGCGGAAATAAGAGCGAAGCAGTCGAATTTTTGCATATGGCGGAGTCCTCTGAAGTAGAAGACGGCAAAATTGAAGTATTTGGTCCTGAGGTGGATGACGTGCCCGAGGACAGCATCCTTCCTCTTGGGATTGAAATTCTGGTATATGGAAGAAAAATGCAAGCTGACTTTGAACCTGTTATGGAAAGGCAGATCCATTATTTTACAAACTATGCGACAGGTATTTTCCATATGGGACAAAGGGATATAAGCTGGGTGAGATTCAGTAAAGAAGCCGTTAAAAGCGGATTTAAGATAAAACATCTTGGTATAATACTTCATGCTAAAATGCATTCGACTTTTGGAAATATAGTGGATAAAATCCAGATTAAAATTTACACAAATCCTGAAGATGTTTCTGTATTAAAGCAAAAAGCTAAAGAAGTATTCAGAGTTCGCGATGAAAGGTTAAGGAACCTTACTGATGAATCAGTTGATACTTTCTATTCATGCAGCCTGTGTCAGTCATTTGCTCCCAACCATATATGTGCAATATCACCCGAGAGGCCGGGACTTTGCGGTGCGTATAACTGGCTTGACTGTAAAGCGGCTTTCGAAATAACTCCGACAGGTCCAAATCAGCCGATTAAGAAAGGCGATACCCTGGATCAGAGATTAGGAATATGGAAAGGTGTAAATGAATTTGTATACAAGGCTTCCCATCAGACGCTTGAATCTTTTTCAGCTTACTCAATGATGGTGGATCCGATGACCTCGTGCGGCTGTTTTGAGGTTGTCGTAACAATACTGCCGACTGCAAATGGAGTAATGGCTGTAAACAGAGAATTCTCTGAAATGACTCCATGCGGAATGAAATTTTCGACTATTGCAGGTATGGTTGGCGGAGGAATTCAAACACCTGGTTTCATAGGTATAAGCAAGTATTTTATCGGTTCTAAGAAGTTCATACTTGCAGATGGGGGATTAAAAAGACTTGTATGGATGCCAAAACAATTAAAAGAGGAAATCCTGTTGTTGCATTTTCTTCCA
>JAMCVO010000608.1 GCA_023475715.1 Actinomycetota bacterium | reverse complement strand
TTAATTGTAAACTTTTCCCTATCTTCAAAATCTTTTCCCGCTACTGCACTGAATTTAATTTTAGCAGTTTTTCCTGCTCCGATTTCGGGTACATCCCAGACGATTTTTTTACTTAATGGGTCATAAAGACCCCCGGAATTTTCTTCCGGCAATATATTTTCAAACTTTTGCGGAGGTAGGCTTATGACCCTGATATTTTCGGCTATCTTGCTGCTTTCGTTTTTAATGACTATTTCAAAGATTATCCTGTCACCTATATAAATATTGGAGCTTTTGGTTGTAAACTCAGAGTTGCTTATGTCTTTTTCAATCTTTATTTCGGTAATATTTAAATTAAAACTCTCAGCGTTTTCAAGGTCTGAGTCCAATTGGCCAGAATTTATACTGCTTGAGCTTTGAGTCTCACCGGAGCTTTTTTTAAATCTGTTAACAGCACGATTGTTAAAATAAAAAAAATAAAAATAAACTGCAAGGCTTATAACAATTACTGCAGCAAGCACTGCTACCATAATCCAGTTGCTGTTTTTATTTTTATTTTTGTTTTTATCAGCCAATACTGCTGCCTTTTCTTAATATGGAAAATAAATTATAAAAAATAATTCTAAACAATACACGATATTATTAATTAAATGTTCTTATTTTACTATCACTTTTACTTTTGGTCCTTCTGCATACATATTGCCTGCAGTTATCCTGAATTCTATCTCTCCGTCTGCTTTTGCATTAGCCTGGCATAAAAATGATAATTTATACTGTTTTCCGGGTTCCACCGTATATGGGCCGGCTGTCCACATGTATATCCCCTTTGCAATTCCCGGCGCACTTTTCATGTCAGAGCCAGGGCCCACTTCTATGAATTTTAGCATTTTGGGAAGCTTGAGCTCTATTGAGCTCATATTTAAGACTGTTGTGCTGTTATTTTTTATAATATATGAAATTGTAATCTTATTACCAAAATCTATTTCATAATTTTCTTTTTCAGCAGATATTTCAACATCTATCATAATTGAATTTATCTTATATACAAAAAATCTTTCTTTAAATCCTTCCTGAGAGAACCTTTCTCCAATTTTTGAGACACTATAGTACTGGCTTAAATCGGGCAGATAGGCAGTAGTATAATATATATCATTTTTCCCGATGTTTTCCTTAACAATCAGTTTAAATTTATCCAGATCAACATTTCTTATTATTTTTATATTTTTTTTCGTTTCAAATTGATCGATATAGATTGGAACATGGGCCGTAAGTGAATTTGATATAATTATTGAATTTTCATTCATACTGTCAAGAATGCTTTTCCAGTAATCATAAACATAAGTTTCTTTACTCATATCCATTTTCGAAAAATTGGCAGCAAAAAGATTTATGGGAAAAAGCGAAATAGCCATAAAAAATATCAGCAGGAAAACTGCCCTGAATATAATATATTTATTATCAAGTCTGCCAGGAGTGCTTTTATCTTCATCTATTTTTTTAGTGTTCTGCAGAAATTTAATCCTGTTTGAAAAAAATTTTTTTAAATATTTATTGAAAAAAATTACAATACCCTCTTTGATCCAGTAAAGGCCTCCGGCAAAAGGAACGCACAAAAAACAAACCATAGTGGTCAGGTAAAAATGAGTTGCCTTTTTTTCATAAAAAAGAATTGGAACCAAATTTAAAACAATAAGTGAAATAATCAAAATAAAATATTTTTTCTGCCGGATTGCCAGATAAACCAGGCCTATGATAAAAATAATCAAGACCACTATCGTAAAATCGCCCTTTAGCAATCCGGCATAATCCAGCAGCATCTTTTTTAACATTTCAAAACCTTTAAATCCGAAATCTGACTTGTACCTATCCCCTGATATGTAGTCAATGAACCTGGAAAAAGTCGTAACGTTTCCATATCCCTGAAGCGACCTGATGGGAATATAGAGATAAAGCAGGTTTGGCGAAATTATAAGGACAAGTATTATAAAAAATTTTTTTATTCTAAATACCTGATGCCAGTCAACATAGACAGGAAAAATTATAAAAGCCGGGGCAAGAAACAGCGATATTGGATGATTCGTGAAGCTAAGACCGATAAGAAAATAATAAAGATATAAAAATTTATTACTTTTTGTGCTTGCCCAGTAGTATCCCACAAGCATTATAATTGCAGTAAAAAATGTATTAAGAGTATAGACCTCGAATCTGGTAGTTTGCAGCCAGAATACCCTGTAAAGACCAAAAAAAACTGCCGTGATAAATGCGATGTAATATTCTTTCTTGAGTAATTTTGTTATAAATATGAAAAGCACAAATATTGACGCCGCACCCCAGAATGCTGAATACATATTGAGCCTATAGGCCATCGTACCAATTGGGATAAAAGAAAACAATTTGCCTGTAAGGAACGCTATCGGAAAGCCTGTAGTCTGTCCGACATATAGAAGAGGAACCTGTATATGAAACCATGTGGTATCCCATCCAAAAGATGAAGGGTTCATGGTTCTAAGGTAGATAAAAAATGGCACTAAAAAGCTTAATAAATAGAAAACGTAGATATAGTTTTTTAAGATGTATAATTTAAATTTATTGTCATTTAACAGCATTTATTTCCCTGCTATTATTGTTAGCTTGCAATCACTATTTTATGTAATTACTATTCTATTCTGTATGGTAATGTCGGATTTACTTTCTGCTGCCTTCGCTGTTAAGGTAATTTCTTATTGTATTAAACACAAGATTTGCAACAAGTGCCCCACCCTCAGGAGTCCAGTGCAACCCATCAGCAGAGACATATCTTCCCGGATCAGCAGACATCGGCCCGTAAATATCTACATAGGGAACTCCATTATTGGCACAGACGTCCTGCAGCACTGAATTATATGACTGATAACCCTTTTTTGATGGATGCTTATCTGTATCAATATAACCAATGGAATGAACAATAACCGTAGCTCCTATGCTTTTAGCCTTATTTATGAGATCGGTAATTCCACTGGCAAATAATGATGTTCCGCTTCCTACATCATTGGTTCCATAACCAATAACTATTATTGAAGGATGATATACCGCTACAGTGCTGTCAAACCTCCTGACTCCCTGGTATGCCATTTGCTGAGACACCCCGCTTCCGATAGTATTAAATTCTGCATGAGGATAGCTGGACTCAAGTAAATAATCAAGTGAAGCAGGCCAATTTGAAACTGGTATCTGAGAATCTCCCATGCATACTATGGTTTGAAAAATAAATGATCTTACGCCAATTTTTACAGGCTCGATCTGGACTTCCTGTTCGTCACCTTTTATGTAAAATTGATTTTGGACTTTACCTCCTTTGATAAATGCACTGCCAATCTTAACTTTAAATTTGAATGTTTTTTCCTCTCCAACATTTATCTGGTCCATGTTCCATTCTATACCATTAATTTCATCACTCCAGACTGCAACCTCCGGTATGGCTGACTTGCTGACATACGCAGTGCCTTTTGGAATGGGGCTATACAAGGTCACATTCTCACCTGCTCTCAAACCTGTATTTTTAACAAGAATTGTATATTCAAGAATATCTCCGGTCCAGGCATCACCGCCATTTATATCCGTTACCGTATTAGAAGAAGTGCTGAAATTTGGAAATCCCCATACTTTATCAGCCAGCTCAATTTCTTTATCAATTTTACCTTCATATTCCAGTTGTACCTGGTATTTGAATTCTTCCAGGTGGGAAAAATTATCTCCTATCTTTGCCCTGAAAGTAAATTTTTTTATATCATTGACTTCCAAAAAATCAATTTTCCAGATAATCTCATTGGAGCTGCTGTCAAGTTCTGCTTCAGGAATTATTGAATTTTTTACCAGTTCAAATTTTTGGGGCAATTTGCTGATTATCCGGATGTTTTTTGCATTCATATTTCCTGTATTTTCCAAACTCACATTAAAAGCAAGTTCATCGCCCATAGATATATTATTGCCATTTAAATCCACAAATTTTGCTGAAAAATTTGTAAAATCGGGGCTGCTTATTACTTTGGTCTCCAGAACCTCCTTTATCTTATAGCTTTCTTTTTTCTCTCTGACAAGATATTCAAATAAAACTTCCTTGCTTTTAATGCTTGTTCCGTTATCCAGCGGATTGTTTACTTTGACAGTAAAAACAACACTTCCGCCTGAATCTGCTTCTATATCCCCGATATTAAATTCCAGGACTTTTTTGTCCTCGCTGATTTTTGAACCTTTGCTGCTTGAGATTATGGAAGTATTATCAGGAATTTCAGTTTTAATCCTAAGGCCTGTAGCTTTTAAATTACCTGAATTCTTATAATAGATCGTATAGCTGATCTGGTCCCCCGGTCTGACTTCAATGCTTGCACTTTGCGTAATTTTATTGAAATTTACATCGCTTAAGTTTGCTTTTAAATAATGAAAAAAGTAATAGTCATATCCAACAGCAACCAACATGAAGATTACGACTATAGCCACAGGTATTGAAATCCATAGAATATTTTCTTTTTTCTTGGAAAGAAACTCCTTGTCTTCAGTCATAAATTTTTCCCGGGCTATTTTCTAAAATAATTGATTATTTTTGCAATTATATAGCTTATTTCTTTTTCTTCAAGCTCGGGATACACAGGCAGGGATATTATTTCTTCAGAAACTTTTTCAGTTACAGGAAAGTCTCCTCTTTTATAGTTTAAAAATTCATAGGCAGGCTGTAAATGAATGGGGACGGGATAATGAATTATAATACTTATGCCATTATCGGACATAAATTCAAGAAATTTTTGTCTTTCTTTTACCCTGATTACAAAGAGGTGAAATACATGCTTGTGTTCAGGCAAAACTGATGGAATTAAAATTGGAAGTTCACCTAGCTCACTTATATATCTGTCTGCAATTTGATACCTTCTTTCGTTCCATTCATTAAGTCTTGTCAGTTTAAAGTCAAGAAGAGCTGCCTGGATTTCATCAAGACGGCTGTTATAACCTCTTAACATACTGTTATATCTGTCTGCAAATCCATAATTTCTTAAGAGCCTTATTTTTTCTGCAAGTTCATCGCTTCCTGTAACAACCATTCCTCCATCCCCGTTTGCCCCCAGATTTTTTGAAGGATAAAAACTGAAAGCTCCATAATCCCCAAAAGTCCCGACCTTTTTACCTTTGTATTCTGCTCCATGCGCCTGGGCGCAATCTTCAATGATCTTAAGGTTATATCTGAGCGCTATTCCGACAATTTTTTCCATATTGCATGGATTGCCATAAAGATGCACCGGGATAATTGCTTTTGTTTTTGAAGTTATTGCAGGCTCAATTTTTAGCGGGTCAATATTGAAGGTACTTTCTTCAATATCAACGAAAACCGGTTTTGCTCCTGCAGCATCTATTGCAGAAATGGTTGGCACTGCAGTATTAGAGACAGTAATAACTTCGTCACCATTTCCTATCCCGAAAGCCTTCAGAGCAAGAAAAAGGGCATCGGTACCATTTGCTACACCAATCGCATGATTAACTTCAAGATATCTGGTAAAATTCTCTTCAAAATGCCTGAGATTTTCTCCAAGAATAAAGCTTCCCTTTTTAAAAACCCCGGAAATTATACTGTCAAATTCTTTTTTATATTTTTTATACTGTCTTGATAGATCTCCAAATGGTACTTTCATAGTTAAAGTTAAATTAGAAAAATTTATTCCATAGTTTTAGAAGTAATATCCCTGATATTTCTTATAATATTCAAATGTTTTTTGCAGGCCCTCCCGCAGCGAAACTTCAGGCTTCCATCCAAGCTCGTTTTTAATTTTTGTAAAATCGGAATAAAAATCACCAACATCGATTTTTTTTCTGTCTTCCGGAAAAGGTATTATCGAATACCTGCCACTGCCGTTTATATCAATCATTATTTCAACCAAATCTTTAAGGCTCGTCCTTTCAATTCCGCCCAGGTTATAGAAATTACCAAAAGATTTTTCCGAAGCTCCCGAAATTAAAAATGCATCTACAGCATCATCGATATAATTAAAGTCCCTTATCTGGTTACCGTCGCCAAATATCTTTATCTCTTCGCCGTCAATCAATTGTTTCACAAACCAGCCCAAAAAACCCTGCCTGTTGTGTTTTAACAGAAGCCTGGGACCATATGTGTTAATGAGTCTGAGTGAAACAGCTCTTATGCCGTAAACATTATTGTAAAGTATGTGATACCACTCGCCTGCCATCATATTTATTCCATTAACATCGGTGGGGTGAACCGGGTGCTTCTCGTCTACCGGAAGATAATCAGGCTTGCCGTACTGCTGTCTTGTTCCCGCATAAATTATCTTTACATCTTTGTTGTTTTTCTTGCATGCTTCAAGCATTGAAAGCTGGCTTCTGCAGTTGATTTCCAGGTCAATATAAGGATTGCGCATACTGTCAATATGACTCACCTGACCTGCAAGATTAAAAATATAGTCTTTGTCTTTTACAAGGTAGTGCATACTGGATTCGTCCCTTACATCGGCAATGTTTATTTTAACCCTGTCTTTAACGGGTTCAATGTTAAACATGTTGCCGCCATAATCTTCGATAAGCGAGTCTACAATCACAATATCTGATCCGAGCTCCTGTAATCTTATGGCAAGATTACTGCCGATAAAACCAAGCCCGCCAGTTATAAGAATTTTTTTATTTCTATATGCTTCCAGCACAAAATTTTTTATGTCTTTCATATTTTCCTGGATACTAAAAATAATGATGAACCAAATGGAAAATTTATATTTCTTATAATCCTATTTTCAAGCAGTTGTATTTTCAAAAGAAAAATATTTATAATAGCAGGCGGTATTTTTAAGTCCGTATTAGACTCTTTTGTAAAAATTTTTATAAATCTCTTAAACCATTTGACAAGCACAATTGGTAAAAACAACAAAAAAATCCTGTAACTTAATTTTATTATTTTAATATTTTGGTGATTGAATAATAATTTAATTTCACTTTTGGTCAGCCTCTTTTTTAAATTTATTATGTCATCATGTTGAGACCTTAGCCATTCAAAGGCAGCGGTATTTATAATTACTATACCGTTCTTTTTTAGAACTCTCATAAATTCTTTTATTGCTTTTTCCCTGTTTTGTTCATCCAGATTTCCTATTACATCCATGGAATAGACAACATCAAAAAAATCAGAGTCAAAAGGAATACAAGCAATATCAGAGCATTTGACATTTAACAAATTTCTCTGATTGCAGAACTTAATTGCATCATTCGAGATATCAATCCCATGAACTTTGAAACCATTTGATTCCAAAAATTCAATATTTTTACCTGTACCGCACCCTGCGTCAAGTATGATGCTGCCTTTTTTACTAAATTTTTTTATGTAAAATAATAATATATCTCTCAACCCGACGTACCACCACATTTTATCTTCAGAATAATATATATTTTCATATTCAGATTGCTGCATTGATGTATCCATCAAATTACAATTCCAATTTAATAATTCTTTTTAATAACAATCTTATACCATAATTTAATCAAATTCCTGCATACTATAAAGATTCTTTTAAAATTAAAAAACTCTGATTTACCGCTCATTCTATAGTAATGATGTACCGGCACTTCCACAAATCTATACCTCTTTTTTGTTATTTTACTTATCATTTCAACACAAATCACACCACTATCATATTCCAGCTTTAAATCATCAAAAATAGATTTTCGCATAAGCCTGAAATCACAGTCTACGTCTCTGATCTTGAATCCAAACATCATCCTGGCAATATAATGATACAGCCTGCCTGTAATTTTTCTATAAACAGGGTCTGAGCGGCTTATCTTGTATCCGTTTACAACATCAACATCGTCGCCGAATTTCTCAATCAAAAGCTCCAGTTCCTCGGGATTGTACTGGGCATCTCCGTCGGTATAAAAGATCAGCTCGTATCTTGCATTATAAAAACCAGTCTTTAATGCAGCTCCATACCCGCCATTCTTAGGACGGGTGATGACTCTTAATTTATCTACCTTTTTTAAAAGCTCTTCAAGTACCCTTTTAGTAAGTTCCCTGCTTCCGTCATCAACAAGTATTATTTCATAATCTCTGGCAACTTTTTCCAGAATTCCATTTACCAGAAATACCATGCTGGATATTGTACCCCAGTCATTATAGACCGGGAAAAAAGCTGAAATTGTATATTTTTTTTTAATTTCGGAGTTTGGCATTTATACCAGTTTTTTCCTATCCTTAGGTTCTTTCTGAAATATAGTCCGCAAGTGCTTCTTTCCAGTTCCTCATATCTTTTAAACCAATTGCCCTTAAATTTTTATTATCAAGAACTGAATATGCAGGCCTTTTTGCTTTTGCACCAAACGTCTGGCTTGTTGTGGGTGAAATATTCGGTGACATGCCTGCAAGTTTAAATATCTCGCAGGCAAATTCATACCACGAACAGCTCCCTGTATTGGTTAAATGGTAGAGCCCATACTTTTCAGTCTGGATAAGCTCATAGAGCTTTTGTGTTACATCCTTGGTGCTTGTGGGTGTCAGCACCTGATCGTCTACGACCTTTATATCCTTGCCTTCTTTTGCAAGTCTGATCATCAATTCTACAAAATTGTAGCCTTTCCCAAGACTGCCCGCATGTCCATATAAACCGCATACACGCAAAATATAATATTTGACCATCCTGTATTTTATTACCAGCTCACTGGCAAGTTTCGATATTCCATAAAGGCTTACCGGAGCAGGGCAGTCATTCTCAGTAAACGGCTCATTTTTAGGATAACCGCCAAAAACAAAATCCGTACTGAAATGCATTAAAGCTGCATCAATGGAAAGACATATATCCGATAAATTTTTTACACCCCCCGCATTTACCTCAAAGCTTTTTACAACTTCATCTTCACAAATATCCACCTGATGAAATGCTGCAGTATTAATAACAAGATTGGGCTTTAATGAAAGTAAGATATCACTACATGATTGTGGACTGCAAACTTCTATGTCACTTTGGGTAAGTCCGACAATGTCTGCGCTTTTTTGCCTGAAATATTTTAAAATATCAGTGCCAAGCTGTCCATCGGCACCAATAAGGGCTATTTTCAATGGAGCTCCTTTCCTATTTATAAAAAGAAAAATTATAAAAATTATATTAAATCAACATTGAAATATCAAAGACATTCAGCAGTCCATGACATTTGCCGCAAAGCAAAACCTGTCAGGAGAAAATTTTTCAATATCAATCCCATTAAATATCCCTGCATCCGGAGGCTTCTTTTTTAATTTGTCTGCAATAAGCTTGCTGATGATTTTACCCGTAACCGGGGAAAGCGCTATGCCGTCACCCTCGTGGCCGGCAGCAATACTGAAATTTGAAAACCCGGGCACAGAGCCGATCAATGGTTTGAAATCCTTCGAGAAAGGACGAAACCCTGAAAAAATTCTTATGACACTGACATCTTTTATCAGCGGAAAAAAATATGCAGCTCTTTTAAAAATTGACTTAATCTTGGAAAAGTCATAACCATCTAAAAAACCTGTAAATTCCCTGGTGCTTCCAATTATGAGATTGCCGTTTTTTGCCTGCTCTATTGTAAAGCCAAGTTCCTTGCTTTCATCAAACTTGCAGCATATATAATCATAATCAAGAATTACATGATGCAGCATTTCAGGAACAGCTTCAGTAACTATTAAATTTCCTCTTCTCGGTATAATTGGGATTTCGATGTTCAAGAGGGAACCTAAAATTCCTGACCAGGCTCCGCAGCAGCAAAGTATCTCTTTTGCCACAATTTCAGTTCCATCATCAAGGAGTGCCCTTTTGATTTTTTTTAGACCACCTTCACTGCTAATTTCAATTTCCCTGACTTCTCTACCGGTCAAAAGCACTGCGCCATTTTTTTTGGCAGCAAGTGCAAACCCGATAGTTAAATTAATCGGATTTACCTGACCTTCTTCTTTGCAAAAAG
>JAMCVO010000172.1 GCA_023475715.1 Actinomycetota bacterium | reverse complement strand
TAATAGGAACTGCAATTAAAAGACTTAAATTATTAAAAAATTCTTAATTAAGTTAATAAATCAATTAAATAAATAATTATAATGAGGCAATTAATTTAAAATATTGCCCCATTATAATTTAACCATTATCACCATTTTTTATAAGCTTCTACCATATCTGGATTTTGTTCTCTCCAAGTGGATGCTGCTTTTTCTATTGCTTTTCCAATATCTGCTGGGGATATATTTTGCCCAGATAAAAGCAACTGACCTTGTGCAATGTATGCTTCAAGTATACTCCATGGTAAATAATAATCAGCTACAAAGATATTATTATCATAAGAATTAGTCATTTTATTATATAGATTTTTTATTGCAGGATTATCAACCTGTGAAAAATCAAATCTGTCATCAAAAGGCATAACTGCTCCTTCAAAACGGTCATATATAAATTGCTGAATATCTTTATTATGGAAAAATGCGAGGAAGTCAGCAGCAACTTCTTTGTTTTTACTCCAAGAAGTAATAAAATTTGTATTTCCTGTTGCAACCATATAATCAAAGGGCTTATCACCAATTTGTGGTGTATCTAAAAATTCAAATTTATCAGTGCCTAATTCTTTATTGGTTTGGAATAATCCGGCAACTTCTCCCTCGAATGTCATTGCATATTTTCCCTGGTAAAAATTTTGCTTTCTATCAAAAGTTGTTAAAGATGTTGAATCTTTATTTAAGTAACCTTTATCTAGAAGTTCCTTAAATCTTGTAAAACCAGCAGTAAATACTTCTTCTTCAAAGCTCCTTTCTCCAATTACTGCTTGTTTTAACTCATCAATGCTGGCCAATTGATATGTGATAGTATCTAAAAACGATATTACCATCCAACCATCTGCAACTCCTAATCCATATGGTATTATCCCTGCTTTTTTAAATTTATCACAAGCCTTCAAAAAATCATCCCAATTTTTTATTTGTGGGTCATCGGGATCAAGGCCAACTTTAGTAAAAAGTTCCTTATTATATGCCATACCTTCAGCACTTGTATAATTATTTACACCCCAAATTTTTCCATCATATTCTACAAATTTCTTCTCTTTCCAATGATTTATCTCATCACCGCTAATATAATCACTAATAGGAACTGCATAACCTTTCCACACCTGTTCGTACATATACAAACCATACCAAAGTGTTGCAATATCAGGCCCGCTACCTGCCTCGGCAGCTGCTGTAAACGCAGGTATGGTTTCATCTGTACCTTGTAATACTGCATCGATTGTTACATTTGGATGTATTTTTTCATAATCTGTTATAACTTTATCAATAACATCTGTCATGCCAGGAGCCGTTTGCTCACCCCACCACCAGAATGTAAGTTTTACTGGTTGAGCTTTTGTTTCTGCTGCAGTAGTTTCAATTGCAGTTGTCTCTACGGTTACAGCCGATGTAGCTGCTGTTGTAGTTTCAGATACTGTAGTTCCCGATGCTTTACAACCTAAAAAAGAAAATGATCCTATGACTGTTATTGCAATCACAGCTACTAATACAATTTTAAGATATTTAGTTGTAGTCATTTATTAACTCCTTCCTTAAATAAAAATATTTGATAAAAGCTTAAAAATTATTCACCTCCTTTAATTTATTCAATTATCTACTCCAGTTTCTTGATATCCTAAATTCAAACTCATCACTATTAAAATATTCTTTGGCAAAACAAACTGGTTCATTTGCATTATTAAAATCTGAATGTACCATAATTAACAGAAGTGAACCTTGGGGTATTTTTAATAATTTACCTATAGTTTTGTCAGCTAAACCAGGTAATAATGTAGTTAAAGTCCAGCTTATTTTTAAATTACACTTTTCTCTAAAAAAATCCACCAGTGACTCTCCCAGTGTCATGGTATTTATTTCACAGCTTAAAATTTTTTTAGGAACATATTCAATAGAATACAAAATTGGTTTACCATCAGCTGTCCTGACTCTATCTATCTCATATATGTCATCATCGTTATCTAAATTTAATCTTTCTTTTACAAGTGTATCTGGTTTCTTTAAAAATATTTCTTTCAATATTGTTCCGGGCTTCATTCCCATAGACTGAATTAAAGATGTGCTACTAAGGTATTCCTGTATTGAGTATTGTAATATATTTTTAGGGGCAATAAATGTACCGATACCATGTTTTTTAATTATTATTTTCCTCTCTTCCAGCATTCTTAAAGAATCTCTCAGAGTAGACCTTGAAATTTTAAGATCATCTGCAAGTACATTCTCTGAAGGTAATTTGTCTCCAGGATTCAATTCACCTATTAATATCATATTGGTTATATGATCTCTAACTTTTATATATAACGGATTATCTCTATTTATCATAATTAACCGAATAAAAAGTTAATCATAAATAATAAATTATAAGTTGTATGTTGTCTGTTGTATATATCACTATTATAATAATATTACT
The DNA here is from genome assembly GCA_023475715.1 of Actinomycetota bacterium. The sequence continues at coordinate 7,495 of JAMCVO010000172.1, read as the reverse complement.
CTTACAATTTGTCAACTATAATAGACCAGCGATACTGGAATTTCACCATAAGGAAATATCTCCTTAAATGGAAGATTAAAATCCGGATATTATGAGTATAAGAAGATAACAAGCGATATCTTACAAAGCAGTAGTATTAATTTTAATGAACCTTTTAATATTAAAAGCTATGCAAAATATAGCCTCAAGTTATCGCAGCTTGGCTGCAAAGAAAACCAATTTCAAACTTTTTCTATCGTTTTACCTAATCTGATTCATCAATCGAAGAAAAGAGGTCTATAATTCTTGTTTTCCTACCCCTTGTTTTTCGAAAACCATACTTAAATGGTTTTTTACCGCTAAAATTCTATTATTACCAAGCCTTTTTTAGCAAGTATCTGGAGTTGATAAAAAGAATATTACCACCCCGACTGCCTTTTCGCCCTCGCTAAAAATTTACATTTTTGATCGAGGGTTCACTTCGTCCGCTTCTAAGCGGACTTCGTCGACCGCTTCGGGCTTTTCAGCCCTTGCTAAAGGCATCAGTCGGGTGCTTCTCACCCGACACCTCTTTGCGCCTTCGCCATTATTTCCCCCCTGCCCCCTTTTATGGCTCAGGCGCTCCTTGCCTTGTTTATCTTATGTTTTTGGCTTATCTTTGAATTAAGTTTTTGATTATCAGTTAGATTCTTAAGGATAAGGCAAGGCTACAATAAAACCGCCACCAGAATTTTAGATTTGAAAGTTTTTTCTGCGTCGGTTTTATCCTTATAGTAGTGAACCGCAGTTCACTAAAAGAGGTACCAGAATTTAGTGTTAATTCTATTGATTAATTTTCAATAACTGATAAAATTTTTGAAGATTATACAAAATTACTTCTTTTGTATAATTTATTCTTTTTATTAACACTGTGCGAAAATTTAAAATTTCTTTTTAATCCTAGTGAAATCTTTCTAATAAGTTCCACTTGCACCACCTCCACCGCTACTGCCATTACCAAATTGGAATGAAATGCTTTTCTTTTCCTTGATATAATCGATCATAGATAAACTCATATTCTTTAATGGTGATTTAAGTAAAGCTAGCCCGGCTACAAAAAATGTTATGGCAACTACTATAAATATAAAAACCAATAATACTCTTCTTCTAGTTGACGAGAACCTAATTGAATTCTTTTTCATTATTTATCCGTTCTTAATTTATTTTTTGAGTAAAAATACTTGTTGAATTTTCAACTAAATTTGGACAATACTGAAATATAGATAAAAATCGTCCATTTCTTACTAAGTTTTTATACAAAAGAAGTAAGAACGTATAAAAAGAATATGATGGAAAGATTTACGCTGGAGAGAAGGAAAAATTTTGGAAAGGTTTATAAAATTGTTCCTTATCTTACTCCAGAGGAAGCTATCCTCCTGGCTTCCGAAGCTGAAAAAAGAAGAAACGGAAAAAGAGATTCTCTTTTCATATTAGTTTTGTTTGAAACCGGCTTGAGAGTTTCAGAAGCTCTGTCGCTAACACCGTCTAAAATTGATTTGTTTGAAGGAAGACCAGTCTTAAGAATCGTAGGGAAAGGAAGAAAGCCCAGAGCAGTGGCTTGCCCAGCGGCATTAGTTAACAGGCTTAAAACTTATTCCAATAGGAAAAATATTAAACCGGAGCAAAGATTTTTTCCTATTAACAGGCAAAGGGCTTGGCAAATATTGAAGGAAGTTTCTAAAAGAGCGGGCTTTACCAAAAGGGTTTACCCTCATCTTCTAAGGCATTCTGATGCTATTGAAAGGCTAAGGCAGACTGGCAACCCTAAAGCCTTACAGCACCACTTGGGTCACTCTTCAGTTATAATGGTGATGAGGTATCTCTCAACTCTGACTGAAGAAGATTCCCTAAGAGTCCAGCAACAGGTGGTTTTTAATCATACTAAGAGGTGAAGCAATGCTACTAGTTAGAGTTGAGCTTCCTGTTCTGCCAGCCGCTTCTTGCCTTTCAGCAGATCTTGAATAAAACCCTCGCCTGGCATTTGCCAGCCACAAAATTTGAGCTCAGGTTTTATGTATAGCCAAGTCTTGGCAAAACATTATTGAGAATTCCTTTGCTGATTTTTATTTTCTTATATAAAATGAGCTTTAAATACATTGCTTGTCTATAATATTTTTGTAGACGGAAGGCAGGTGGTTTTGCTTCAGTTAGGCATTGACAAGGAAACAAAATCTCCAGTTGAACTTTCCCCGGAAAACAGGCGACAGGGAACCTACGTTGCTGGTGTCAATGGCACCGGCAAAACAATCCTGCTGATGAATACCGCATTGTCCGACGCTGAGCAAGGCGACGGCCTTTGCTTTTTGGATCCTCATGGCGACGCCGTTGAAGCTTTACTGGCCCTAATGCCGGAAAACCGCAAGAAAGATGTCATTTACTTTAATCCAGCCGACATTGATTATCCTTTTGGCCTGAATCTCTTTGAGTGTCCAGATATTAACGACCCTAGACTGGTTGATTTGGTTTGTTCAGAAATTGTCGGCACTTTCAAAAAACTTTACGAGGCCAGTTGGGGCCCAAGGCTTGAGGATATTTTAAGGCATGCGATTTTGATAGTTTTATACAATCCGAGTTCAACTCTACTTGACCTGCATTTGGTTTTAAGCAGCAAGGAATACCGGCTCAAAATGCTGGAAAACGTCAAGGACCCGATTATCACCCAGTACTGGGACAAGATTTTTCCCAAGACCAGCAAGGAAACTCAGGAATGGCTAGCCAGCTCTTTTAACAAAATAGGAAGATTTTTAGTCAATTCCTTGATCAGAAACATTGTCGGCCAGCCTAAAAGCAGTTTTAACATCAGAGAAATTATGAATCAGGGAAAGATCTTGCTGGTTAACCTGGCCAAGGGTAAAATCGGTGAGGATAATTCCAGTCTCTTAGGGAGTGTTTTAGTGGGAAAGATTTTAATAGCTGCTTTATCTAGAGCGGAAATTGATCAGGAAAACCGCAAGCAGTTTCACCTTATTGTTGACGAATATCATTCCTTTGCCACTGAGTCTTTTCCGACGCTTCAAAGCGAAGCCAGAAAGTTTGCCATAGACACGCTGGTAGCTCATCAGTATCGGGACCAGCTGGATTATTTAAATCGCGGCTCAACCTTAAACGTGGGTAATTTTATTTTTTTCAGGATTACCGGCAAAGACAGCCTGGAGCTGGCGGTTCAGTTTGACAACACGCCCCCTGAGCCAGATTTAGAACCTCAGCCCGTGCTTTACACGACTAGCCAAATTGGATTATACAGAACTGGAGAAAGACGGGAGTTTGTTATGGCCAAAGGCAAACCCAGGCTTTACTCAGACGTGGCCCAGGAAATGGCCAACAGACTGTCAAATCTACCTAATTACGAGTGCTGGTGCAAGCTGGTAAAAGATGGAAGACTTGTTGAGCACCATATTACTACCAAACCCATTACAAGATCTAAAAATCCAAATATGGCTAAGGAAATAATTGAAAGCTCAAGAAAGCTGGCCCGGAATAGGGAAGAAGTGGAAAACGAAATCAAGTTAAAAATGAGCAATGCGGATATTTATAAAAAACCAAAAGATTTTGAAGAAATAAAAGGAGGATAAAATGGCTTGGCTTGAAGTTTTAAAAAACATACTCATTGCATTAGTACCTGCTATTGCAGTAGCAATTATAACTGCAATTGTTACTGTCAGAAAATCTCTTAGACAATTTTATTCTCAAAACTGGTGGCAGAAAAAGGCAGACACCTATTCAAATATCATGGCTGATTTAAAAAATCTTTTTTATTCAATCAGTGAATTATTAGACGATGCCGAAGGTTCGGCGGATATTGGTAATGAGCAAATTAAAAAATTGATCAGGAATTACAAGAGGTCTTTAGAATCTTTAAAAAAAACTGCGGCTGAGGGAGACTTTGTTATATCAAAAGAAGTGGCTTCAGAATTGAAACTTTTAATAAAAAACTTGAGCGATAATGAATATAAATATGATAAAGAGCCATTATCTGATTATTATGGGAGAGATTACATAAATATTAAAAATTGTAATGAAAATGTCAAAAAATTTGCCAAGCAAGATTTAAATGTGGTGTAAATAACAAAGAAAGGAGATTTTATGCTTTGGTCTTTAACAAAATGGAACCACAAGCTATCAACAGGACGTCTTGTTCGCTGGTGGCTAAGGGCTACAATTTTAGACAGGGTAATTATGGTAATAGTTACTAACTTTTTCCATATGATTGTTACCTTTTTTTCTGTATCTTTATGGCTGTTAAATTGGGGTATACATGCTTTATTAAACGCTGTTGTTTCTGGAGTTTTATCTAAGTATGTTGGAGAATCAGTAGCTAAGGGTAGCGGTTTTATTCTTGGTATCATGAACTTCACTTCTTGGACGATTATCGTATTTTTGGTCATTTTGACTATAGCGGTTTGGGCTTTCTCATTATTTTTTATTATTGATCTTATCTGGGACTTTTTTGTTACAAGAATTGAACTAAGAAAATACAGTTCAAAAGAGGATATCATTCTAGCCACCAGAGGAGAATATATTGGTGGGCACCCGAATTTGCCTCACTCACGTTTCGTTTACTTGATTATCAGTGGCACTCAGAAAAACCCTTATCTAGGAATTATTTTACCAACAATTAGCCAAAGAACTGAATTTAAAATTCCGCTTATAGATATCACCAGCACGAAGAGTTCAATTGATGATAAATTCGGAAAGCCCAATATTTTTAATATCTCTTTAACCAGTATCACTCCCTCTATCTGGAAAGGGTACCGTTCAGTCATAATCGTTGAATACACTTCAACTGGTAGAAAATATCCTGTTGAGCTTGGGGCTTTTTTAAGAGGCAATGACGAGGTCCAGATGTGGAAGAATTACCTGACCTGTACTCAGTCTGAAGCGGATACAAATGAAAAACCTTATGGCCAATGGGAAAGCCTGCCTCTTGAAGCAAAACAAGAAAGCTAATGGTAAAATTAAGGTATGATAATTGATAAAAAATTAATCAGAGAAAAATTAAGTTTGTTTAGGGGCACTATTATTTCGGACGCAACTGTAATAGAAAGAGCTCTTGGTTGGAGACTAAGAACATATTTTTTTCCTAAAACCAATCGACAAGCTTCAGATTTTCTTTATTATATTATAGAAACACCTTACTTTAGTTTTGATAAAAAGATTTCACTCTATGAGCAAATTCCATATTTCAAAAAATTAAAACAATATTCAAAAGTAAAAAACTCCTTAAGATTTGTTCAACTATTAAGAAATGCATTAGCCCATTGGGATTTAGATGAAAAGATGAGTAATGAGAATGAAATTGTTATTTACAACCCCGTTAATTTTAAGAGATTAAAACTAAATAATGAATTAATGGAGAAATTCCAGGAAAATGAAATGATTCTTTTAAAAGTATTTGGTTGGGAACAAACCCTGAGAGAAAAAAGAAAATTGATAAAATTAACCCATGACTAAAAGTGAAAAAACCAGACTTCCTAGATACAAAAAGGCAAAATCCGCACCGCCAATGATTCTGACGGAAAGGGATAAAAGAATAGTTAGCTGGGTTTACCCGCTGCGCTTCCTAACCAGCGAGCAGATTAAACTGCTGGAATTTGAAGAAGGTTCGATGACCGCCTGCAGAAGAAGACTGGCGCTCTTATACCATAACGGCTATTTAACAAATACACAAAAGCCCGTTCCCACAGGCTATGGCTCGGCCAAAAGAGTTTATTGCTTATCAAGAAAAGGAAAAGATTTAATAACTCATACCCACGACGGAACAGATCTGAAAGATATCAAATGGACGGAAAAAAACAACAAGGTTGCTGATTTTTTTATTGAGCATATTCTAGCTATCAATGATGTGAGAATCGTCTTTATCAGTAATATCAGAAAGGCTAAGAGTTATTCTTTAGATTGGACGCCTGAATGGGAAATTAAAGCATGGAAAGAAAAAGTTGAAGATCCGGAAAATTCCGGCAAAAGCTTGCCGATCACTCCGGACGCTTTTTTTGAAATCAGAAACCGGAAGAACAAAGCCTACTATTTTCTTGAAGTTGATAGGGCCACTGAATCCAATAAAAGATGGAAAGATAAAGTAAGAGGTTATGTTGCATATGTCAGAACTAATAAATACTATGAAAGGTTTAAGGCTCAATCTTTAAGAATTTTAGCAGTGACTACTTCACAGGAAAGGCTTGATAACTTATTTAAAACAACCAAAGGTGTTGAACATTCCGATTTTTTCCTTTTTACAACTTTCAAGCAGATAAAAGAAAATAATGTTCTTTTTGATAAAATCTGGAAATCTACAGAAACAAATGAGTTAAGGGAGTTGATTAAATTTTAAGCCTGAATGTTTTGGGATATACAAATCTATGCTTTAAACTATTTAAAGGCTTCTAGGGACATTTAAAGGATTAATTTTATGTTTTAAAAAAAGAAAAGAGGTCCAATTATGAATATCTTAACTATAGGCGAAATTATTATTGCCATAGTAGCTGTATATGGTGCAGTAATTTCAACAATAACACTTACCTCACAACGTAGGGAAAAACAACGTCTATTGGATGTTAAACTTTATCATGGTTTCCCTTACTATGGCCCAAATATAGGTGAACCCATGCTCTATATTGAAATCTTAAATCCTGGTTTACTAGATGTAACAATAAATATTCCAAGTTTAATACTACCAGATAGGAAAACGGTAGTTTTTCCTAATCCCCAAAGCAATGCTAACTTTCCTTATATATTAAAAGAAGGGACTAATTGTAAAGTCTGGACAGAGATAAAAGACTTAGCACAAACTTTAAAAGAAAATGGGTATTCAGGTATTATAAAAATTTATGCCAAAGTGGAAGATGGCGCAGGCAATACATATAAATCTCAAAGACCATGGAAATTGGATGTAGATAAATGGAGCAAATAATCTTCTAAATAATTTTAAATTATATCTTTTGATGTTGGGTGTTCTTTTAAGTTTCAGTTGTGTTCTTTCTTTGCCATTTGCTACATTTAATCCAGTCCCAGAAAAGGAAACTCAGGCAACCTACCAAACCAGTTGAAATTTACAGACGAAAGAAAGTTGACTACTTTGCAATATGTCCATAGTTAATGTATTTTATCTTTGGATGAGGTTGGGTCATTACCAAAGCTATCTTTATCTTGGATTCTCCCGTCTTTTCCATGAATTATAAGCTCCGATTGCTGGTTAATGGCTATATCTCTGCCCACCTTTAGAGCATCTGTTTTTTTGTCAAAAATAGAAGTCAATTTAGTATTACCTTCACCACGAACTCCCCATTTACCACCAACGGGTACAACGTGTTGATTTTTACCTGACATATAATTCCCTCCTTTTTATATGTTTTCGTGGGCTTCACGAAATTCAAATTCCCGCACAAATTAAGGGTTTTGAATTTAAACTTGCCCTCCACCTTAAAATCCCGCACAAATTGCAGTTTTTTAAGGGCAAATTTCAGCCAAAAAGGCCAATTTT
>JAMCVO010000457.1 GCA_023475715.1 Actinomycetota bacterium | reverse complement strand
CTGGTGCCTTCGCCAAAGAAATATACATAGGAATGAAATTTAATGATAAGAAAAACCCGCTTTTAGTTTCGGTAAGATCGGGAGCTGCTGTCTCCATGCCGGGAATGATGGATACCGTTCTAAATCTCGGACTTAATGATGAAACGGTAATGGCTTTGATCCAAAAATCCGGAAATGAAAGATTTGGCTGGGATTCTTACAGAAGATTTATCCAGATGTTTGGAAATGTAGTAATGGGGGTTTCTCACGATTTATTTGAGCATGCAATTCATGCAAAAAAAACAGAAAAAAATGCTAAGGTCGATACAGATCTCAGCGCAAAAACACAGATGAAGATGGCAGTCGATGCTGTTTTTGATTCGTGGAACAATAAGAGAGCAATAACATACCGTAATCTTAATGGCATCCCTCATGATTTGGGCACGGCAGTAAATGTTCAGGCTATGGTTTTTGGAAACATGGGTAATCACTCAGGTACAGGTGTTGCATTCAGCAGGAGTCCCTCAACAGGGGAAAATAAGGAATACGGCGAATATCTTATAAACGCACAGGGTGAGGACGTTGTTGCGGGAATCAGGACACCGCAGTCAATTTCAAAATTAAAGGATGAAATGCCTGCAATTTATAATCAATTAATTGATATATTCAAGAAGCTCGAAAATCATTATAAGGACATGCAGGACATGGAGTTTACCTTTCAGGAAGGAAGACTCTTTATGCTGCAGACCAGAACAGGTAAAAGGACAGCCGCCGCTGCGCTACAGGCAGCTGTTGACATGGTAAATGAAGGATTGATAGATAAAAAAACTGCTGTCATAAGAGTTGAACCTGCACAGATTGACCAGCTCCTTCACAAGCAGCTTGATAAAAAAGCGCAGGATAAGGCACAGTTGATAGCAAAAGGACTTCCGGCATCTCCTGGTGCAGCAGTGGGTATGGTTGTATTTCATGCAGATGATGCAGTCAGGGAAGCAAAAGAAGGTAAGAAAGTAATTCTGGTAAGAACCGAGACATCACCTGAAGATATTGAAGGTATGGCAACTGCCCAGGGCATACTTACTGCAAGAGGCGGCATGACATCACATGCTGCAGTTGTGGCAAGAGGCATGGGCAAGAGCTGTGTTGCAGGATGCGAAGAAATAAGAGTTTTTGAAAAAAAAGGATATTTCATCGCAAAAGATGTAAAAGTAAACAAAGGAGACTGGATAACCCTTGACGGAAGTACCGGACAGGTATATCTGGGTCAGATTCCGGTTGTTGACGCAGAGCTTTCAGGAAATTTTGGAATATTCATGAAATGGGTCGATGAATTCAGAAAACTCGGTGTCAGGGCCAATGCAGATACCCCAAAAGATTCGGAAGTTGCATTGAAATTCGGTGCAGCCGGAATTGGTCTATGCAGAACAGAGCATATGTTCTTCGAGGAAACCCGAATAAAGGCTGTCCGAAAGATGATTGTTGCAAGAAATGAAAAGGATAGAAGAGATGCTTTGATGACCCTGCTGCCTTTCCAGAAAAAGGATTTCATCGAAATATTCGAAGTTATGCAAGGCCTTCCTGTTACAATAAGACTGCTTGACCCACCGCTTCATGAATTTCTGCCGACCGAGAATTCCGATATTGAAGAGCTTGCAAAAGAGCTTGGACTTGAATTTGATGAGCTGAAAAATACAATAAATTCACTTCATGAAATAAACCCGATGATGGGACACAGAGGCTGCAGGCTTCCGATTACATATCCTGAAATTCTTGAAATGCAGACAAGAGCAATAATTGAAGCAGCAGTTGAGCTTACAAAAAAAGGCATAATCGTTAAGCCTGAAATTATGATTCCTGTAGTTGGAATAGCCAATGAAGTTAAGCTTTTAAAGGGGCAGATTGTTGAAATTTCAGATGAGCTCATAAAGAATAATAATGTCAGGCTGGAATATAAAGTCGGAACAATGATAGAAATTCCAAGGGCCTGTCTTGTTGCTGATGAAATTGCTACGGAAGCGGAATTCTTCAGTTTTGGAACAAATGACCTGACACAATTGACATTTGGATTTTCAAGGGATGATTCAGGAAAGTTCCTGCCGGACTATATTAAGAAGGGAATACTTGATAAAGATCCGTTTGCAACACTTGACCGGAACGGGGTAGGAGAGCTCGTAAAGCTTGCAGTCCAGAAGGGCAGAAAAACCAGAAGCGATCTCAAGATCGGAATCTGTGGAGAACACGGGGGAGACCCGTCTTCAGTTGAATTCTGCCATATAATCGGTATGGATTACGTGAGCTGTTCGCCCTTCAGGGTTCCGATTGCACGGCTTGCAGCGGCTCAGGCGGCACTGAAAAATTAATTTTCTTCACTGTCGCTTATTTGTGCAAGTTGTGTATATGCAAGAGAAATCGCATTCTGTGCTATGGAATAATTTTCAGGATATTTCTCAATAGTAAAAATTTTTAATGCTTCGTTATAAGCTTCGATGGCATTTTTTATATTGGCTTCCGTATCCTTAACCTTCGAAAGCTGTAAATAGTAATCACCCAGGCCAATTTGTGTACTTGCATATTTTGTTGGATAATCTTCAACTGTGAATATTTTTAATGCTTCATCATATGCCTCGCCTACTTTTTTAAGATTGCTTTCTTTATTGCTTATCTCGGACAGGGAAAGATATGCATATGCCAGGTTATTCTGAATGGCTGCATAATCAGCCGGGTAATCATTTAAAGTAAATATGCTTATTGCATTATCATAAGCTGTTATTGCTTTTTGAAGATTGGCTTCTGTATCTTTAATGCTTGAAAGAGATTCCAGGGCGATTCCCATATTAATCTGAACTGTGGCATAATCTAAAGGGTAAGCTTCAATAGTAAAAATTTTCAATGCTTTTTCATTAGCGGCAATAGCTTTTAATAGATTTTCTTCCTTATCTGAAATCTCTGAAAGCGCCTGGTAAGCATTAGCCATATTTAAATTTACAGTAGCAAATGCAACCGGATATTCCTTTTCACTGTAGAAATTTAAAGCATCATTAAAAAGATCAATCGATTTTTTAAGATTCTTTTCCTGATCACCTATCTTTGCCAGATTACCATAATTGACTCCCAGATTCAGGGAAACCCGGGCATGCTGTTCAGGGTCCTTATCAGGTTTATAAACTTTTAAAGCCTCAAGATTTGCATTTATGGCATAGCTTAAATTTTCTTCTTTATTTCTTATATCTGACATTCCAAAAAAAGCATTTGCCATAAAACTCTGAGTCCTTGCATAATCTTCGGGATATTTCTCTAAAGTAAAAATTTCTAAAGCTTCCTTATAAGCTGAAATAGCCTTCTTTAGATTCAACTCCTGTTCTTTGGAGTATGCCATTATGAAAAATGTTCGGCCTTCGTCTAACTTAATTCTTGCATAGAGCCTGGACTCTGACTCTTTGGAAACAGTCGCAAGAAGTTCTTGAATTTTTTTCAATGCATCCCCGGGTGCATTTTGATCAATAAGACTTTCTGCATAACTTATATTTGTTTCAATACGAGACCTATTAATGTTTTCATTTCTTATTGTAAATCCATAAGTTACCAAAACTCCAAGAAGGGTGCTGGCAAGCAAGCTGGATACGGTAACTAAAAGCTTATTTTGGTACCATTTTTTGCGCTTTTTTGCCATTAAATTTTAGCCAAGCATTAATTAATAATTTAAAATATGTAAATAAATTAAATTACAATAAATAAATTACTCAGGATTATCTTTAAAATATTATATATGATTATTGAGAATTTAGAAATGCAGGTTCAGTTATTGCTTGCTTTTCTGAGACGCTGGCATAAACGGACACCTTTCATTGCATTGGTAATAAAATAATCGGCACCCGTATATTGTAATACCTGTTCATTCAGAAGCCCACCACCGATAATGATTGGGAGCTTTTCAGTAATTTTATTTTTCACTTGCCGGATAGTAATAACTGTCTCCCGCATTGCTTCAAAAGAGCTTGTTAGCAGACCGGAAAGTCCAACAATATCAGGCTTATTATTTATAATATGGTCAAGGAATTTATAAGGTGGTACATCTACTCCCAAATCAAGAACAGTGAATCCATAACAACTTAGTAACATAGACTGAATATTTTTACCAATATCATGGATGTCACCGGCCACTGTTCCCAATAGAATTTTACCTGAATCTTTTCCGGTTATCCTGGTCTTTATTACTGGTTGAGTAAGTTCCATCACTTCACGAAAGATTTCACCTGCCATAATAAGTCCTGAAAGGTAATATTTGCCTTTCTCGAAATATTCGCCAACCTGGCGCATCCCCTCCTGGCATTCTTCAACAATGATTAAGGGATTATCACCCATAGTTAAACGTTGCTCTACTAGCTGCAGTGTTTCAGTCTCGCGTAAATTTGCTACAAGGTTTGTCAGATCTGCAGGATTGTCATTCTTTTTATCCAATAATCCTCCCAAATTACCGGATCTCGTATTATCCTTGTCATTGGTTAAACGGGAATCCTTACTCATTGCTTATACCTACTTTTGTAATGAATTGTAAATAATCTGTATTACAGATGAACCATCCCCAGCTAATGGGCTTATCATTAAAATCATAAAAAAGATGCTGCAATGAAAAAGCAACTCCCGGCAAAGGCAGTTTTAGGATATCTGCTTCTTCCTGCTTTAAGAGTACAGGCTTTACCTGCAATTCACCCCACTTGATGATTGTGTTTCCGGATCCGTTAAATAATCCTTGTAAAGAAGTTACATCTATTTCTGCTTCAACTATGGGACGGGTTGGATCGTACACCAGGAATTCGCGATGATAAAATACAGGTGTATTATTGATAGTAAGAAGACTCTTTATGAAGATCGTCTTTTCTTCTTTGTCTATTTTTAATCTCTCTGCAGTATAAGGATCCGTTGAAATAATTCGGACCTCTAATAACTTCACAGTCATGGCTTCATTGTCTAATAGGTTTTGTAAGTCACTAAGGTGAAATGAAGCTCCGCTGATTTTTAAGGGTTTAACAAAGGTTCCTCTACCCTTTGAAGTAATCACAATATCCAGATCTACCAATAAATTAATAGCTCTTCTTACTGTCATTGGACTTATCTGATAACTCTTACATAACATTGCTTCAGAAGGTAATTGATTTGCAGGACTGAAGACACCTGACACTATCTGACTCCTTAGGATATTTGCAAGTTGAACAAATGCAGGTTCATAAGAATCTCTATTAATAGTTTTTTTAATACTTACGATTGAAGAGATATTATTTTTTTTATTTTTTCTTTCCATAATATTTTGAAACATAATTCATGGAAACTGAAACTTATAAAATTGATACTAAAACCCCCACAAATATACAACTTTATTAAAAACTACTCAATAAAAATATACTACTTTACTTAAAACTGCTTAATGTACTTGACAACTTCCCTATATAACTATATAATTAGGGTCATTATAACACAATATATATTTATTTAAATTCTTTAAGAGTAATTTGAATGAAAATTATTGGTGAAAAAATAAATGGAACTCGACCAAGAGTTGCAAGAGCTATCCAGGAACGAGATTCGGATTTTATTATTAGTCTAGCACAAAAACAAGTTGATGCTGGTTCTACCTGGCTTGATGTAAATGCCGGAACAAATCCTAAAGAGGAACCTAAAGATCTTTTGTGGCTTATTGAAAAGATCCAATCAAAAGTAGACGCACCTATTTGCTTAGACAGTGCCAATCCTAAAGCACTAGAAGCTGCACTAGAGACTGTTAAAAGAACTCCAATGATAAACTCAATTAGCGGGGAACCATACAGACTGGGGAAAATCCTCCCTCTAGTTACTAAATATGATTGTCCTGTAATTGCACTGGCTATGAATGGTAAAAAAATCCCGGAAACAATAGAAGCAAGAATAGATATTATTCAAAAAATAATACAAACCACAAGAGATTCAGGTATTTCTGATGATCAGGTATATATAGATCCACTGGTAATGGCTATAAGTACAAATATCCAGAGCGGACAAATTTTTCTTGATACTATAAGAGCAATACGCAAACTATATCCAGACGTACATTTCACTGCTGGCTTGAGTAATATCTCCTTCGGTTTACCTGCTCGATCATATATCAACGGGGCTTTTCTTATACTGGCATTACAAGCAGGACTGGATTGTGTGATACTTGATCCTACAGATCAAGAGATGAAAGCGGCATTATTATCTGCAGAGCTTGTCTTAGGTTACGACCGCTATAGTTTGAATTTTATCAGGGCTTACCGTTCCGGATTATTTTCAAAAGATAATATAGAAATAAAACTAAAATAATATTTTGGTTCCTTTAGATATTTATGGCTTAAAGGTACCTGCTGCTTGAAAGGAGAGCAATATGTCACAACAACTGGTAGATGCCATCATTGAAATGCGGGAAGATGAAGCAATGAAAATCACCGATCAATTAATTTCCAATAACATGAACCCGCAAAAGATATTGGAGGCATGCCGTAAGGCTATGGACATAATCGGTCAGAAGTTCGAAACCGGTGAATACTTTATACCGGAGCTTATACTGGCTGGGAATATGCTTGCGCAAATCTCTGAGAAGGTAAAGCCATTACTAAATAGTCAATCAGAGACATCTAAAAAATTAGGAAAGATTATTTTTGGAACAGTTGAGGGCGATATTCATGACATTGCCAAAAATATTGTGGTCTTTATGCTTGATATCAATGGTTTTGAAGTGATGGATTTAGGTGTAGATGTTCCATCTGCGAAATTTGTGGAAGCTGTAAAAGAAACAGGAGCAACAATTGTAGGATTGAGCGGATTTCTCACTATGGCCTATGATCCGATGAAGGAAACTGTCCAGGCATTGAAAAAAGCCGGTTTGGATAAAGTTAAAGTGATGATTGGTGGAGGACAAATCGATGAAAATGTTTGCAATTACACAGGAGCTACAGCTTTTGGAAGAGATGCTATTACAGCCATTAAATTAGCTAAAGAATGGATATAGGAGGATAAGATGAGTGAAAAAGTAAAAATGAAAACAATAAAAGGAATACCTCCCATATACCCTCCATGGCTGATAAAACTCATGCTGAAACTTAAGGTAAAGATGCCAATGCCTAAGCCTCTCTTTGTAAAACCAGACAATTGGGATGAACTGACTCCAAAGGAAAGAAGAGACCTCCGTTTTGATAATTGGATCAGTGGTGCTGGAACAAAATTTATCAGCAATGAAGCTGAAGTTTCATATAAAGAACGTGCAAGCCTGTTCAGAGATGCTTTTGACCTTGAAAAAAATCCTAAGAGGATACCGATGCATCCTTTTTTAGGATTATATTCACTGCGGCGTGTTGGATTAAATCCGAAAGCAATATTTTACAAAAAATGGAAAGAAGCTGCATCGGCTCATATCCAGTTTTTTTTAGATTTTGAACCCGACAGCAGCTACTTTGCTTTATTAAACTCGGGAAAAGCTTTGGAACTTTTAGATTGCAAGGTAATGAAATGGCCCGGCGGAGAACTTTCAGAGGAATTACCCTACCAGTATGTTGAGGAAGAATTTATGAAAGCAGATGAATATGGACACCTTCTAAGAAATCCATCAGACTGTATGATGCGTAAAGTTGTACCGCGAATGTTCAAAGCTCTTGATTCTATGGAAATGATGCCTAATTTTGTTGACTTTTATTCTGGCTCTCCTGTATTCTTTATGTCCTTCGCTTTACCGCAACTCCAGAAAAACTTGCAAACAATCAAAAAGGCAGCAGAGCTAATCCTATCTATAGCCCCTGCTCAAGTAGCTATATTAAGAGGTCCGGAAATACAGGGATTTCCCCAGTTCTATGGATCGGGAATTCCTGCACCTTTTGATGCATTAAGCGATCTGTTGCGAAGTACACAGGGTATAATGACGGATATCTACCGTCATCCAGAAGAATTGATAGAGGCATGTGACCTGTTCGCCTCAATTATAATAGAAAATCCTTTATTCGAATTTGGTTCCAGTCCTTTTGTTTTTATTCCACTACACAAAGGATCTGATTGCTTCATGTCAACTGAGCAATATAAAAAGTTTTACTGGCCCTCACTGAAAAAGGTTATGCTTAGTTTAGTGAAAGATGGTTTGGTTCCTGTACCATTTGCTGAGGGAAGTTACAATAAACGACTTGAGGTAATCGCAGATTTTCCTAAAGGAGATTGCATCTGGTATTTTGACCAAACCGATATGAAACAGGCAAAAAAGATACTTGGCAATGTCTGCACTATCATGGGTAATGTTCCTGCTTCTCTCATGGCCACGGGAACTTCTGATCAAATGACAACTTACTGTAAAGATCTTTTAGAAACATGTGCTAAGGATGGTAATTTTATCCTGTCCAATGGTTGTCAAATCGACGAAGCCCAGGAAGAGAACGTTCTGGCAATGATTAATTCTGCAAAAGAATACAAAGTATAAAGTCAGATAAAAAGCCGGTACCTTTCATTTCCTGATGTGGAGGATATAAAATATCTCCGAAAGAGGGTGTTTTTGATATAGAAAAGATAAGTTGTGATGGGAAAAAAGTAAAATTTATTTCATGTGAGGTTATTCTTGATGAGGTTAAAGATAAAATACCTGACAGCTGGGTGGTGTCAAGCATAGAAAGAAAACTTCATGAGTGCAGCAATGAGTTAAGGGAAAAAATTCAGGAAGGAATTAATGCTTCTAGAGATTTTGATATTATATTTCTAGGCTTTGGTCTGTGCGGTAAAAGCATAGAAGGTTTGATATCTAAAGATGCAGTTATGGTAATACCGAATTGTGATGATTGTATCGCCATTCTACTTGGCTCTGTGGAGGAGTATAAGAGACAATTAAGAAAAGAACCTGGGACCTATTATCTTACAAGGAGTTATATTGGAGAAGCAGATGAAAACATAATAGGAAATGTTTTTTTGGAGATAAAAGAGAAATTTGGAAAAAAGAAATGGAAATGGATCATAGAGGAGATGTTGAAAAATTATAAGAGAATGGTCTTTATAAATACAGGGAATTACAATCCAGAGAAGTGGCGACAAATAGCTATAAAAGAAGCGGATAAACTTAATTTAAAGTTTGAAGAGATAAGAAGCTCGGGAATCTTTTTAAATAAAATTATAAAAGGCGATTGGGATAAGGACTTTATTATTGTCAGACCTGGTCAAAAAGTAACATTTGAAATGTTCCTTAGAAACTGCAAACCAATATGATGTAATTCCTATTAAGTAAAATAGATGATTTAACTAAATTTTTGCAGAATGATATCGATTATATTATTTTTTACCCAATATAATTGCTATCGCAAATGCCGAAACAATACCCAGGATACCTCCAAACCAGAATGGAGCATTGGAACTGATATGATCCCACATAACACCGGCAATAATTGAGGACAGAAGCAGGCCGAAGCCTTGCAACATTCCATAAAGACCAAGTACCGTACACTTCAGACCTGCAGGAGAGGTTTCAGCTATAAACGCTCTTTCTGCGCCACTGATAAAAGCAGTATAAGCTCCATAAGCAACAAAAAGTAAAACAATTGATATTTTTGTCGTTAAAAGAGCAAAACCAATATATACGAGTCCAAAAATTATATATCCCGGCACCAAAATAACGCTCCTTCCTAATTTATCGGATAATTTACCGGAAGGTATGGCAAGAATAGACGCTGAAATATTGAAAATTAGGTATAATAGTATTACTTGCGAGACTGAAAAACCGCGTTCCTTCGCTTTCAAAAGCAAAAAGAAGTTCGACGAGTTACCGAGACTAAAGATAAACATGGCTGCAAGGTAAAGTTTAAGTTTGCCATCCAGCTTCATGCCTTTAAATGTAAACTTTTTATCTGTAATTTTTCCGCCTTTGTCCTCCTTAACGGCAGATATAATTAGGATACCGATAACAGCGGGAATAATTGAAAAGATGAAAGCCTTATGAAATCCAAAGTTAGTTGCAATAAATACAAACGCCAGCACCGCACCTCGCGATGCGCTTGTTGCTCAG
>JAMCVO010000180.1 GCA_023475715.1 Actinomycetota bacterium | reverse complement strand
CTCATTGGAACTTACGGGAGGAAATGCTCTAAGCCATGTCGGAGGTTTTGATTGAAACCGTGAATAACCAATTGCAGCATAAGTTAAAGGGAAATCATTTATCATAAAAACGTCATAAATACCAATGTTATTAAGTGTTTCTAGGTTTAGTTTTAAAGAATTGGCTTTCTCTAAGTCTTGGCTGGCTTCAACTGTATTTTTCTCATCCCTCAAGGAGATCGTTCTTTGTAAATCTCTTAATATTGCAAAAGAAGCTAATTCAGAGTCTTCTTTTAGTAAAATATCTGGTAATAGTTGTTGTCTTGATTCTTCAATCCGATTGGGAACAGGTTGTGGTTCTCCACATTCACTACAAAATTTTGCTAATTTCTTTAAAGAAGTGCCGCATTTAATGCAATTGTTACCCAATGCATCCTCATTTGTAGCTTTATTGATCAGGATATTATTCCCAGCTTTTAAAGTGCCTGTATATGAAGCTAGCAATAATTCTTCTTTATTGTTAGATTCAATTACAGGTCTTAATTGGTTATCTTTTAAATTAATAAATGTTACTGTCTGAGTGAAGTAAACCCACGGATCATTCCAAACAGATGCTCGTAAATATGGGGAATCCCCCTTTTTTCTTTTACATACTTCATCGGTACATGGCAACATTCCCAAACCACGTTCATAATTACACTTTCTACATCTCCAAGTTGAAGATCGAAATCGGCCTGTATCGTTTAAGTACAAGCATTCCCTTCCATGAGTAGGGCAATTTACCTGTAAAATTGGCAAAAAAGGACGTAAAATCCCACAATTATGAAACCACACATATTTAAATTGCTTTAATCCATTTTGACACCTAGGACATTTACCTGAGAATTGGACATCCGCACTATTTACAATTATTTTACATTGAGGATTAGTGCATTCTAACAACATTTGATAGATGAAATCCCAAACAACTTGGCCCTCAGGGTGAATAGCAACCAATGTTTCTGGCTCCATTGAGTCAATTTCAAATCCTCTTATTCTTCCCTCGCTTTCTTCCTTCCATTTTGACACAAACCAACGGACTTTCTTATAAAGCAGATTTTTATCGACATCTGTATCAGGATTACCTTTAATTTCAGATACCATACCATATACACCCCATTCATCAAGAGCAATTAAAGACCCTGGGGTGTGCCTAAATATAACTTGGCTTATACTTCTTTTTGTTAAGTTAAGTTCGTCCATAATTACTTTTTCTACCATTTAATATTTTTTCAAGTATCTCATTACTCCTAAAGCTCACAGAAAATTTTACTTGCTCACTCACTTCTCTTAGGCTAGATACTGGAGTTGGCCTCATCCTCATAAATGTTTTATAGTTTTCTGAATTTTTAATCACACGGCGTTGATCTTTCACTAATCTACTAATTAATTTATTGAAAAAATCTACAACTGTACCTGGTAGATTTAGAGAGTCAATCATATATGATTCATTAACAAGTTTAATAAGTTCATTATCAGACACCAAGCCATCCTCCAAAGACGCCACAAAGTCTTTTGCATTATCAAATTTCTTCTTCTTCTGATAGGATAATATATTCAAAATACAAGAACTTAATATTCCTGGTAACGTTCTTTTTACGGATGATTCAGAAAATCTATTAATAGGTACAGGTTGAACTAATTGATATAACCTCTCATGATATTCATAAAATCGTTGATAAATATTTCGCTCTCGATTGTTGTCGGGACGAAATACTGTAAAAACAACTCCAATATGGCTTCTTCCCACACGACTTGAGGCTTGTATATAATCTGAGGCATGGTTTGGCATTCCGCAGAACGCCATAAAGTTAAGTCTAGACAAATCTACTCCATGACTAATAATGCTGGTCGCAACGATTGCTCTAAGCCTATCTTCAAATTCTTTTTTCTCGTCTGATTCAACTCTTCCAATCACAGATCTCACTTCACCTAACCCTTTATCTCCCGTTAGTACTTGAACATCATGAATATCGCTAAATTCATCCCATCTCGACCTTAAGTTTCCTGCAGTATTCTTTTCATTGACATAAGCAAGTCCTAAATCATAATTGCTTATAATTGAATCAGACCAAACCTCGCTTTTCATAGATTCTGCAGTATAAATTTTCAATGTCTTTAAAATAGTTGATACAGTTTCTTCAGTATTAGTTCCTGTAGGCATTATTCCCATATACATCCTGGCATATTTTTCATTTTTTGAAGGTTCCATATATGCAGTATCATATTCTCCACGGCCTTTAACTGGAAATCTAATCGCATCTTTTCCATATAATTCCCATACATGCTCCTTATACCCTTCAATAGTCGCGGTTGCAGCCAATCGTTTAGAAGGAAGCCCATTACCAATCTTTTTAGATAACAAATCTAGGAAAGTTTCATAGTGAGCATCGTAAGTTCCTAGACTTTCTTTCAGCAAATGCAATTCATCTTGTAATAAAAGGGCAGGAGATGGATCATATAAAGGATCTAATTTCACATAAGAATTTCTATTGACTGTACAAATTGGTTCAACACATTGTCCAAAGCTCAAATAGCCGTGTTTTGAACATTTATGAGTAAATAGACCATATAAGTGATTAAATAAACTAATTTGTCCTGCTCTTGCTAAACGATCTACGGTTCCAACGATAACAGATGGTACATATCTGTATATTTCAGAGTCAGAAATATAAATTGGCGCTTCTTTTTTACAATCTTTACATACATGACGGATTCTAATTTGTTCTGTATCAACAACTATTTTTAAATTGTTGGATTTACAATACGGACAGCGCTGAAGTACAAGAAGTTTCAGTTCATTTATGTCGCTTGTTTTATCTACCTCTTCCTTATACTTCATTATCGGATCTTGGGACTTAAAAGAAGGTGGTAGTGTCAATTCATTTGGAGTATTACCTGAGCCTACATAATATCCAATACTGAACGGGTCGGAATTTAGTAATGATTCAGCTTTAGATTCTAACCTCACACATTCTGCTTGGACAACAATATCTACAAGTCGTTGTAATTGCTGTATACTCAACATTCTCAATGGATACCTAAGCCACGCAGTAACCCCCCTAGACTTTCCACGAAACCTATCGAAGAACATAGCTGTTATGATAACGCCAAAGTATGCCTCGGTCTTTCCTCCACCTGTTAGATACCACAGTACATCAACTTTTTTTAATTCTTCTAAGTATTCAGGTTGCTGATTCTCTCGGGCTAGTAAGGACGACATTTGAGTAACAATAAATACAAGTTGAAATAAACGCCAATTTTTATTATCACCTCTGGAAAATACTTCATTCATTAAACGGAAAGAGTTTGATAATCGTTCATCTTTTTTTAACGCTTCTATTCCAAATTTGAACCTATTAATTTCTTTAATAAAGTCTTCATAACTATTTACTCTGGATTGGTAATTTGTATCATCTTTATGCATGTTATTTTCTTGTCTCCACTCATTTGCATATTGTACTAACCAATCTACTATCTCTTCTAATGTATATAAATACTCATTACTTCTTAGTTTCTTAAAATTACATGCTTCATCCATTTTCATTCGGGAAATAGTTCTTGGTTGAAAATAAATGGGTGTTGTTTCTGTATTTGCTAATATCTTATCCTTCACTTCCAAGACGCAATTGATACCCTTGCCCCAACTTCTTGTATTATATCTATAATCTAATACTGCAGCTTTAAACGGCACTGAAACATATTCAGCATCATTGAGTTCGCATGTAATTTTTACATTAAATAAAGACGATTGATGCTGATTTTCGCTAGGATCGGTCTCGTTTGAGATAAGTAAACTCAATCTCCAGTGATCGTCTTCCGAAGGCCATATTTTGATACCTGCTTTTACTTTCCAATTAGGCGCCTCTTTTTCTCCAATTGGTAAAAAACGTAAATATGTTTCTTTCGATTGCAAAGAAGAAAGAGGAATGGTGGGCTCTTTTTGCCCTATTATCCAACAATCTGACTTATTTCTAATATCCTCTGCAAGTTCAGACAACTTTTGGTTAATTTGATTGGTTATTACAGCTGAATCTATATCCTGAAAAATTTTTCCATTAGGAATAGTTACATTAAAAACTATGTTATCTAGAGATAAATCAACACGAGTAAATTTTTGCCTTAATCTTACTTTTGTTGTGTCTTGGGCAACATTTATATTATCTTTAAGATTGAGACTTTCTAATTGTTCCTGAAAAGTTGGCACACTCCGATAATAGGCTGAAAATAAAATCTTTATTTTTAGACAGAAGGTCGAGGAATACAAAAAGATCCTTGCTTCAAACCCTAAAGAATTCGGTCTTCTTTTTAAAATCCATTTTTGTTTTTCTTCTGCTAAGCTCGTTTCATCTTCGGAAAGTGGTGTAATAATCCCTATACAATATTTCCTCGATGGTTCTTGATCAAAGCAGTTAGACTCATCTTCCCCAGATAATTGATTCGTAATAATATCTTTTACAGCAAGGATCTTTTTGTATTCCTCCTCGAAAGTTGTAAATTGAGCATTCATATTTATTATCCAAAAACATTAATTCTTAATTCGTTCTTTTGTACATATTTTATATCTTTTGATATTTCTTTTATAGCAATAGGTTCGGCCATTTCTAATATTTCATCTATTTCTCGATCAATTAGTTCTTTATATTCAGCTTGTTGGGGTCTTTCTCCCCTAATTAAACTACCCAATTTTTCCTTAAGCCTTTTACCTAGTATTCTATGAAATAGGCGGATATTTTCTATCTCACGATGAATCAAACGAGATAAAGGAAAAACATTTTTATATTCAACAAGATTAAGGAGACACTCAATATCCACCCGATCTCTGGGGGCAAGGGTAACTCCTCTAAGCCACATTTTCACTGCTTGTTCGGTTTTACTGCAATTGTTTTGCTTTAAATCACTAAGATATACCTTTAGGGAATTGTGGTTATTAATATCATATTTTTCTCTAAGAGTTTTTAAAGCAGTTTTCCAAATAGACATTATTCTTGGATCCACTTTTGAAAGCTCTTGTGTTCTTTGTAACACACTTTCAAACATTTCACGGTTTTGCTCCGGTGAATATAGGAGGATAATATCTCCCGGTTCGAGAGCTCCAGAGAGTTTAGATTGAATTTCACCATCTTCTGAATACACCATCACTTCCTGATCGGTTGGAATAAAGATAGTCCTATCGTTTTCCAATACGACTTTATAGGCAGCTATTTTTTCCTCTTCATTTGAGATATTTTGAACATCTGATTCTTCCTCTTCATCTTCATCTGCAGATACTGATAACCAATCATATTTATCAAGATCTGGCAGTCCATCCTGGGCCGGGGGCGCAAATTCCTTAAAATAATCAATGAAAAACTGCGCGTCGCTATCGGGAGTTAACCAATCATTATCTGTAGTATCATCATTCACATTAATGTTGAACTGAATAAACTGCAGCGATTTAGAAGTTTCGCTACTCCATTCAGTAATGTTCTTTTTATTAACTCTGTATAACAAAGAAGGCATGACAGGTAGTTCGGAACTATAGCAAATAACATTTATCTTATGAGGAAGTAAAGAAAATATTTTTGGTTCATCTGATCTTTTCCAAATGCCGGATAAAAGCATATCTTTGCAAGATTCTGAGTTGTTGATAAGTTCATTAATAAAAAAAACAGCTATCTTATTAGCGTTCTCTTCCTCCTTACCTACCTTTTTTAAAAGTAATTCTTCTTTAAAGACTTCTGTTTGTCCTCGTGAAGAAAATACCACCGAGCACGTATCATCTTTTGAGTCATTTAATAAACCTAATAAAAAATCATATTTGGGATTTTTCGTTTCTAAGTAATTATAAAGCTCGCAGAATTCAGACTCCAAAGTTCCCCAAATGGGTGCCAATATGCTCTGAGAGGACTCATCTAATTTATTAAGAGGAAACTGAAACGTTTGTTGAATACTGTATTTAATAGTTCTTAACCAAGGGTTTCTTTTCCTATAAAGCTCAAAACTATATAGAGGAACACACAAATCTTTTAATAAATAGAAAATTCCCCATGCCTTCATGAGTAACCTAGGCTTGTTATTGTAGAACTTCTTATTTAAAGACAACAAAATTACTAATATCTTTGCTAGGTTAGTATCAATCGTTTTGTCTTCAATTAAATGCAACCTTAAAGTAATACTCTTGGGAAATGTTGTAAGTGAACTACATAGAGAAGGTAAATTTTTTAGATTATTACTAGAAACATCCTCTAGAATATCACTAACCCCAAAAGTTATAATGTGGAAACCGTTTTCTCTTAATACTGAGAGTGTATTTTCAGAAAATTGATTAATAAGTAATAAGCTTGATTTGATATGAACTGCATTTATAAATCTACATATTTTCTTAGCAAGGTCTATTGAGTTTGTTTCTATTAACTCACCGAGTAAACATCCATTTTCAAGTGATTGAGGATAACTTTCTAATTCATCTAGGTGATAAAAAACGATAGGATTTAAACTAATTCGCCCTTTTGATTCATTTCTTGTTACCAATGGCATAAGGTCTCCTGCGTGGTTAAGTCTATAAATTGGAAAGTATGTAAAGGGAAAATCAGTATTTGCAAACCTTAAACTTGATAGTAAGAAAAAATCACGCAATTTTCTGTTTTGAGTTGCGATTATTATGCTTTGAGCATTATCTAGAGATATCGGAAGGAAATCTTTAAGTGTTCTCCCGCTTTGTTTGATAAACCTATTAACGACAAGGTAGGCTATTATGCTAAGGCTTACACCTGTCTTAACTCGGGGTAATGCAATAACTACATGTTTATTATTTTCAATGGCATTTGCAAGAATTCTGTATGCGGCTGCATCCAATTTACCAAGAGGAACGTCAAAGCTACTTTGTCCATCTGAAATGCGCCATCCTTCGTCCGGACTTGCAAACTTTTCAAAAAGACCATCTCGCCGATATGGGATTTTAGTTATCCATTGATATGCCATTTTTAACGATTACTCAATACTAAACCTTTTATTCAAATACTCATGGACAATTTAGATACCTATGGTTAGTATAAATAGCTACATTCTTGGTTATATAGGCAATTCTAATTCATCCTTTTTAATATTTATAGCCGAATATATGGGCGGAAATTTCTTATCTCTATGCTTTAATATTTCTTCTATTGTCAGACCAGAAACACTTTTTCCACTCCTGTATGTTATGCCATTATCATATCGCCATAACGTTTTAATATTCTGTTTGGCTAATTTTAAAGCTTCTTTGATTCCAACTACCTTAAAATTAAAATCTATACCATATTTGGAAAGTGGTTTATTTTCTGCAATTTGCTGCAGCCGAGAAACAATGTCTAAAGGACCATCTAAAGAAATAATGATATAGGTGCATGAAGTAAATTTATTCTTGGGTAGTTTAGTTGCCTTTTGAGAGATTGGAATTGCAAATATGCCGTATATAGAGTTGTCTTCCGGGTATTTTTTTCGATATATCAAATAGAGTTTTTTAGGGAATTTAAGGATCCTTAACTTTTCGATAATCTTAGAATATTTCTTAACTGCTCTACTTTCATATATAGCTTTTACATTTATCGGTTGAATTTTTTTAATATAATTTAAAAACATCTTTTTATATGAACTATTTAAATCACACCCAACATATTGTCGTCGAAGTTTATAAGCAGTAGATAGAACAGCACCGGATCCAGCAAAAGGATCAAATACAATATCGTTAATATCAGAAGATAGGTCGATTATTCTCTCGATCAGTCGTTCTGGC
The DNA here is from genome assembly GCA_023475715.1 of Actinomycetota bacterium. Next base: position 2,275 of record JAMCVO010000180.1, on the reverse strand, counting down.
AGAGGACAAAAATGCTTAATATATCGTTTACCCCAGCTACCTTGTAATGGAATAGGGAAATCCCAAATATTTGTCGGCGATTTACCATTTGGACTATATCTTTCAGGATACCTTTGCCACCATTCCTTTAAATCATTAATTGATGTGATTCTTTCCCTATAAAATTTAAATTGTTTCGACTTAGTAAAGTAAAGTATATATTCAAATATATTCCTCATTTCACCCTTGTGGGTGTAGGGAATAGTTTTATCCTTCTGCCAAATAATAATATCTCTTAATTTCCACTCACTTTTTTGTATCCTTTGCGCCATGTCAAACGGCAGTAGTTTAATCTCACCATCTTTTTTTAAGATATCAACTATCACCCACAAGCTACAGTTTTCTTTAGATACAGAAAAGCATTTATTAAATACAGTTTCTATATCATCAAGATATTTATCATATATCTGTCCAAATCCTATTTGATTCTTTGAACCATAATCCTTCATATCGAAGTATGGAGGAGAAGTTATTATCAGATCAATTTTTGATTTAAATGGTAAACTGTCTAACTGCCTAGCATCATGAAGAAAATATTTATTCATGTTTTATTTTCATAATTTTTTCTATAATTATATTAACTGCTATTTTATAGATCCTTTAAGCAAATGTGGATAATTCCTTGCGCAATGTAAAATGCGGTAAATAATGACTTTACCATTAATGAACCGGTAGAATGCTATATAAGGATCAATAACAACCATTTTAAAATTAAAATTTTTCATTGAACGGTCAACTAGCGGAGCCCCGGAATGTGGAAAATCTTCAAGACGACGTAGAGACTTCATAATACTTTCGAGCATTTCAGTTGCTGCTTGTGGATTATCCACCATGATATAATCAAATATCTCATCCAGGTCTGCATAAGCAGCAGGAAGCAGCTCTACGTCATACTTTTTCATCTATTTTATCCTTCAATCGTTTATTAGCTACTTCAAGTGAAATTGTAGGCTCTCCTGCAAGACGCTGCTGTTCTGCAAACAAGAGTTTTTCACGCAAGTCAAGCATAGCTTCTCTGCGTTCAAATGCTTCTATGCTCATAACAACAATATCCCCTTCGCCGTTTCTGGTAATATATACCGGCTCTTTTTTTTCATGGGCAAGCTTGGCAACAGTGTTGTAGTCATTACGAAGTGTTGTGGATGATTTTATAATCATTTTATGTTCCTCCAATCCTATTATTCTAATGTTATTATACGATTATTATATAAGATTATAAATAGGATTAAAAATTTTATCTATATGGAAGACAATTTTACTATTTAAAAAGACTATATTAAAAATTTTTATATAAATCCCTCGTAGGCATAAAACTAATTTGTTTATCTGGATTTATTTTTGATTAAACTGAGTGTCAAAGAAGAGAGATTAACCTTAGGATGAAACCTTAAGCGTGCTCTCTCATTGTGATGGTGATACAATACCACATATATCCAAGCTTTAACACTTAACATTATAAAAATTTTTATTTTTCTGCCAGCATTTATCAAGATATTTATACTAATTTACCACAAAAATAAATTGGCAAAGTAATAATATTCTTTTTTTCCTGTTTTCCAAAATTTTGACTACTTAATTTATAAGCCCTCTCAGGTTTATATTTGTTTACAAATACATCCAGACTTTTAGACTTTCTTGATCGGTTGGAAGATTTTACCTCCAGTGGAATGATATGTTCATTTTTACTTATTAAAAATTCTATCTCAGATCTTCCCTCAGACCACGCGATGAGTTCTGTATTGAGATAAGAATATAATTCCTGAGCAACAAAATTTTCCGCCAAAAAACCTTTATATGAACCTAAACTTTCAGCAAGTATGGCCTCGGGAGGAGTATTTAGCATACAGTTAAGTATGCCCATATCAAAAAGATAAGCCTTAAATTTATTTTCCTGGCAATAACTTCTTAAAGGATGCTCGGCTCTTGATGCAATCAAGCTTTTTATGCATAATCTGCCTTTTACCAGCCACCCGAGTGGCCCCGAGATTCTTTCATATCCTTTCTGGTTAGGAATGACACCTTTAAAAATATATTTGGGAACTTCTTCATCAAAAGCTTTTGAAAGCTGGGCCGGAATGGATTCGAACACATTATGTATATGATTTGCATTAACTGTACCTGAATATTTAGAAAAGTCGGCCTTGTAGCCTTCTACAAGTTCTTTTTGCCTTTCCCGCACTACATTTAAAGCTTCTTTTTCATCCTCCTTAATTACCCCTACAAATATTCCCAAAAA
>JAMCVO010000704.1 GCA_023475715.1 Actinomycetota bacterium | reverse complement strand
TTTTATTATTTTAAATATTATTTTTTTCTATAATATTATTATTGGATTTTTCATGAAGCATTATCCCGTGGATTTTATTGCCGTAAGAGATATTATTCCTGATAATGTTATTAATGCAGCGTTTGGAAAAAATTAATCCATGGGTGCCATTACGATAAAATTTATTATTTTCAACCAAAAAACCGTTTGAATCATCATGGGGATCTAGGCCATAGCGAATATTGTCATAAAATTCATTCCCGCGCCATATCATGCCCGTTGCGCCATATGTATAAGCTCCAAAATAGTTGTGGTGGAATTTGCTGTTTATAATTTCTCCCGTTAATAATGTAGTTCCTAATTTGCCATTGCTCATTCTCCAGGAAACACCATAAGGTGAAGAATTTAAATCAGGATTGGTTGGAAATCCAAGGTATGACAAGTCAGAATCATATATATCCATCCTTGTTCCGTCTTTAACCAGAATATAACTCCTTCCATCATTTAGATTATTATCAAATGTTCTATTTGATTCATCCCATGAAGTTATTTTTACCCCGTTTATGAGGACGGTTGCATTATAGCCTCTAAGAATAACATAACCTTTGTCGCTGCTTGACATTCTTAGCCACTCAACTTGGTTCTTATCCAAAATAAGCGTAACTCCAGAGCTAATATAGAGATTTGCTTTCAAATACCATACTTTTGGAGATATCTCTTCTAGATAATTGTTGCCTAACCGGTCACGGATATCAGAAAGTGTAATTGTTTCTCCCCTTCCGGAAATTACAATTGAGTTGGTACTTTCTTCATATACAATCTGCAAGACGTCGGGATGGATTCTTTGATAGTTAAAATTATTGGAAGAAGTAAGAACTATATCTTTACCGGGAATATTTAAGATAAAACCTGGTTCAAGGTTATTCCAATTTATTAATCTACTAATATTTGCGTCGCGAAGAGTATCTACGCTGATTCCAAATTTTTGAGCCACACTACCTAAAGATTCTCCTTCTTTTAATGTATATTTTTGAATTACCAAATCCTTTTGCGGTCCTGTATTAGGAAGGCTATCTAAATTCAGGTTTTTTGACTCGACCATTATATTTGAAGCTAGCTCTTTTTGATTCTCCATAGGTATAAAAAACGCATATTGCTTGTAAAAATACACGCCGGTAGTTAAAAGGACTATTAATAATATAAACGCAGCATAAGATGGGGCAGTTTGTAATAATTTTAACCTGGGGAGCCTTGATTTATCCCATCTTGTAATCCATCCTTGCGTATTTAAAGTTAATAATGCATAAATTTTAATGCCCGCTGTTAAGAAAGTGTAGGGAACAAAAAATGGTAATATCGTGATGTCTTTACGCCTTCTTTTTAAATGAGGGAGCATTTTAATGCTTCTGCTAACGAACCACCAGGTAAATATTGCCAGAGCAGGAATCCACAAACCTGTAATTATAGAAATAGCAAAATAAATCGGGCTTAAAATTGCTACAAAACCTTGAAAGATTTTATCAATTTGATAAAATGCGAGCGCTTTATGTTTCCATACCCACCCTTCGCTTATTGCTCTTAAATCCGCCCGAATGCTGTTACGCGTCCATCGTAGACGCTGTTTTAAGTAAGAACGAAGGTCTTCCATTCCGGGAGTGTAAACATGGGCATTATTTTGAAATTTAACTTTCCAGCCATGGGATAACACCAGATAGGTTAATCTTTTATCGTCTCCACTAATTACTTTTTTTCCTAAAAAAGTTTCATTAACAAGGTCAGGCAGTAAGGGTTTTATTACATCAGTTCTATAAAAAGCTGTCCTACCAGATAGACAAACTAATGCATCCCCAAAGTAGGAGAGAAAAGGAAAATCATCGCTATAGCGAAGGTTCAATTGTAAATCAAATATTTTTTGCGCAACAGTATTTGGTTTTAAAACATTTTGGTAAGTGCCAACGCCCGCAACTTTTTTATCCGCAAAAGGAGGAAGAGAATTATTTATTACATTTTCGTCCCAAAGCGTATCGCTATCCACAAGCGCAACAATTCTTTCGTTTGTTCTTTTTATTCCTTCTGCTAAAGCTTCTCTTTTACCTGGAGTTTTAGTGATAATAAGTATTGTATTTTTAAATTCTTCAGAAAACTTTTTAAAAGTAGAAATGCAATGTACGTCTGTATAATCAATGACGGCAATTATTTCCGAGGGATTATTTTTTTTCCAAGAGCGTAAAGCTTTCAAGAAAGTATCGGGATTTTCATTATAAACTGGAGTTACAATCGAAACTTTTGAGGAATATATTATTCTTGAAGGTTTATAAAATGAAGCAGTAATCTTTTTTAAAGACCAAACGCCCCATCTCCAAATGCCGATTATCCCAAGCGGAATTAAAAAAGGGTAGAGATCAGTATATTGCTGAAGATAAAAAATGACATCATTAACAATATCATTCATGGTTATAAAGGTTCGTAATTAAATTTTTGAAGACCCATTTTTTTTCTTAATCGTTCATTTACCTTTATAGTTTCTCTTAATAAATTTACTTCAAATCCGTTATTTTCACTCCAGTTTAAAAAAGCCTGAGTGTCTTTAGGAAGGCAACTGCCGCTAAACGGTCCCTGTTTTTTCGTACCGTATTTAGGATTCCATAAACCTTCAGTACTTTGCGTTGCTAATTTAAAAACTTTGTCCATGTTTAATTCCAGTTCTTCGCCAATTTCCCTCATCTCATTAAAAAAGCTAATTTTACAGGCATTGAAAAGATTATGGACATACTTTTGTATTTCTGCTTCTTCAAGTGTTAATCGATAAATCGGGCTATCAAAGTCTCTATAAATATCAGACAATGTGTCCCCTGATCTTTTATCGTATTCACCGATTGTAATAATCCAGGGATTTATTGTATCCTCAAACGCAGTTTTTTCCCTAAGATATTCAGGGTTCATGCAAAGCCCTAAATCTTCGCCAAATTTTTTGCCTGAATACTCTTCGATGATTTTTCCAACGAAGTTTCTTGTTGTACCTGGCAAAACTGTACTTTTAACAACAACGACATGGTATTTTTTAATATTGCATAAGCGTTTTCCCAATTCAATGCTGGCTGCTTTCATTGGCGATAAATCAATTTTTCCATCAGTAGTTGGAGTGGGAACTGTAAGCATGGAAATATCAAAATCAAAATGTCCGTTCAACATTTCCTCCCATGTATAAATGTTGTAACCATCTGCTTTTAGTTGGTTGTTCTTTTCAATATTCCTTCCGATAAAAGTAGTATCGATCCCTTTTTCTAAAAAAGATCTTCCTGTTGCAAGACCGACTACTCCCGGTCCTATAATACAAATTTTTTGTGGTAAATTTCTATTTGTCATGTAGTTAATATTAGTTAAAATAATAAATAATAAAGTATAAATGCAGTAAGGGCTCTGTAAGAGAAAACTATTCACGCTGTGTAGTAAGAGTAGATATTGGGGGAAGCCGATATTAAGCTATTTGACTAACAATATAGATTAAATTATGAATCAGAAACTTATTGTTTAAGCACATACAAGAGCTATTTAATCCTGAGCTTACCGAAAGACTTCTAGATTAGTTTTTTACTAAAAGAATATTTTTACTAATGCTGAACGGATACAATCTACATTCTTAAAAGTTCGAGAGCTTTGAAGACTAGGATAGCCGGCCAGACAATTGCTTTTAAGATTCCAAATAAACCGTCCTGTAGATTGGTTGCATGCTGTATAAAGTATATTACAGCTCCTATAAATCCCAGGCCGTAGATTGCATTCGAAACGCCACCGCCACAACAATTTTTCATTTTTCCTCCTTTCCATTAAGATTATATCCTCAAAGAATATATTTTGAAAAGTCCTGATATGTATTTACATTTATAAAAAATATCTCTATTATTTATTTAATGCCCAAAAAGAAGAAAAAATCACCAAAGTCAAATAATCCTCTAAAAACAAACCTCGTTATTGCTGGGATAGGTTCAGTGTTAATCATTTTTATTATTGTTATTTATAATTATATTTATCATCCAAATATTACTTATAAAGGAATTACTCCTTGCGCGGATTGTCCGGGAATAGAGGAAACAATTACTTTTTACAACAACAAAACTTATGCCGATAAAAACGTTTATCAGGAAAGAAATACATCTTATACTAATAAAGGAACATGGGAAATAATAAAAGGAACAAGATTAAATCCAGACGCTACTATTTATCAATTAACAAGCACCAATGGAAAGAAAAATTATTACATACTTGATGGTAATAAAATAAGGCCTCTAGATCCTGAGTTGAATGAATTCCCCTCTCCCTATAACACTCCGTTAACAAAGCAATAAAATCCCTCAATAGAGCTCAGAATGAGTTTGTGGTAAACTATCAGTTGGTATTAATGAAGAATAAAATTATCGTTTTTCTTGTAGGGTTATTACTAATTATAAGCACAGGTTTATTAGGAGGATATTTTTTTTATTTTGCACCACCTGGTTCCTCATCGAAAATAGAAGTTTTTACAGTTGGGGATGAAATTCTTCAAATTGGAACAATTGAGAAACTTTATAAAGAAGGTTTTATAAAAAACACATGGGGGTACGGTTTGATGTTATTAATAAATGAAAAAAGCAGCAAACCAAAGCCTGGAGGATATTATTTATCAAAAAATATGAATGCCTGGCAGGTCGCGGAAGAACTTAGTAAATCTCCCGATATGCTATGGGTAACGATTCCCGAGGGAGTTCGTAAAGAGCAAATTGGCGAGATTTTGGCAAAAACTCTTAATTGGACAAATGAAGATCTTGAAAAATGGAATACTATTTATACTGCTATGAAATTTGACTATATTGAAGGTGTTTATTTTCCAGATACTTACTTAATACCCGTTGAAGAAAACGGGCTAGAGATTGCTGTCCGCATGATTAATCGTTTTAATGAAAAATTTTCTCCCTATTTTGATAAATTTGAGGAAGCTAATATTAAATGGACAACTGCTTTAAAAATCGCATCACTTTTAGAGCGCGAAGCAGCTGGGAAAGAGGATATGCCGCTTATCGCTGGAATTATCTGGAACAGGCTTGAAAAGAATATGAAATTAGATATAGATGCGACTATCCAATATGCAAGAGGAAAGGTTGAAAATAGTTGGTGGGCACCAATTAATCCGCAAGATATCATAGAAATTGACTCTAAATATAACACTTATAAGTATAAAGGGTTGCCTCCTGGTCCGATTGCGAATCCGGGGCTTGATGCAATTGATGCTGTCTTAAATTCAGAAAAAACAGACTGTCTGTATTATCTTCACGATCAAAACAGAAAAATCCACTGTGCGAAAACCTACGAAGAACACAAAGAAAATATTAAAGAATTTTTACAGTAATTTTATTACTATTACTTGCTGCAATTTGGCCAAACTCCTAAATGGTTTTGGGAGACCATAAAAGCAGCTGTCCGTATTGCTTCTTCAGGATTGTATCGAAGGTTTACATCCGGATTTTGCCCCATGAGAGTTCTTGTTTGATTCCAGATTGGTTCTCCGAATTGAAAAAGTCCAGCATATCCGTGGGCAATTGCATTTGTATTAAAACTTGATTCGCAATTAGCAATTCTTTTAAGTAGTTCCTTATCAATGCTGTATTCACTGCTGTATTTTGTAAAAAGATCATCAAGGTCTTTTGGTAAAATAATAATTGGCGCTAAAGTTGGTGTCGGTGTTAGGGTTGGAGAGGGTGTGGAAGTTGGACTGGGAGCGAGTGTTGGAGTAGGTGTTAATGTATTAGTTGGAGTAATAGTTGGTGTATTTATTGGGATAGCAGTTGGCTTGGAAGCAGTAATACTTATACCTGCAACTTTTGTTTTTATTAATATATTTTTTCCGAAAACAATAATTCCTGCTAATGTAACTATTAAAAACAAACTGAATAATGTTAACTTTTTCATAGTTTTTTGTTGAGGAAAATTTTGTAGTGAGATTTATGCTTCAATTTCTATTAATTCGTATTTTTGGGAGCCGAGACCAATTTTTTCAGCATAAACAAAAACTTCATCACCGTCAAAAGCTTTTTTATCCTCTCTTTTGTTCAATAAATCAAGGCAAGCCTTATCAATCGCCACGGGATCAACTGAAGCGAAAATACCTAAATCTTTATAAATTGGCCTCATTGGTATTCCGTCACAATCGCAATTTTCCACAATAGATAAAGCAAAAGTAAGATAGATATTATTTTTATTTTTTACGGCTGCTAAAGCATATTCTGACATTCTTTCTAAAAATACTTTTCCATAATAAAGTTTTTCCGAGTCACTCCAGACAATTGTTTTTTGTTTTGGGGTGTAAATATTGCTGTGAACATGCATTTTTCCTTGTCTTGAAGCAAAACCAATACCAAGCATCTTAATTGCCCCGCCAAAACCCGCCATTCCATGTCCTTTGAAATGATTTAAAACAATAATTTGTTTCTTGCCAGCAAGTTTTTCGGCAATCATGCAGGATTTAAAATGTTTGCCATTTTTAATTGTAACTTCTGTGTGGCTTTTCCCGTTTTCTCCATCTGCAATAACAAAAGGCACTTGAGTAAAACCATGCTCCTTGGCGATTTGTTTATGAGTAGTTGCTTTTCCCCTTGGTCCTGATACCATACCTGTTTCAATAAAATAAGTCTTAATCTCATTTTCTTTTAAATAATTTATGATTTCTTTATAGTTTTCCGGTTTAATAAAGCTGATATTGCCCGGCTGTCCAGGATGGATTTTTAGAGGAATTTCTTTTTCTAATTTAATTTTTTCTTCTTTAACCAGTCTTTCTAAAAGGTTCTTGGCTGCAATAGCGACTTTATTGGGATTTTTGCCATCAATCGGATAGAAATAAACTTTTACTTTTTTCACAACATTAATTATATCACTTAACATAAAAGAAAATGAATATTCTGAGAAAAAGTGCTATTATTTAAGTGGTTTTTAGAATTAATTTTTAAATATGAGCTCTCAAGTTAAAAAAATCATTATTATTTTAATAATATTCTCCGCTTTTATCATTACCGGGTATTACTTTTTATCAGCAAATAACAAATCTGATGATCCAACCCTCAATAGATCTATTACCCCAACAATTATTAATAATCCACAAAACTCTACGCCGACTGGCAATACAACCATTGCTAATCCTGCTTCTGTCTATTGTGTAAAGCAGGGAGGCAAGCTGGAAATAAAAACTGCACCGGATGATGGTTCTCAAACGGGATGGTGTAATTTTCAGGATGGGAGAACGTGTGAAGAATGGGAATTTTTCCGTACAAAAATCTGCGAATAATTTTAATTAACTGCTAATCTTCTGGTCCTGATTTTGTCACGCCTTCGCCTGTGATAGGGTTTCCATAAGCAACTTGAGTTAATTGCCTCTTTACGTCATTCTGCGCAGCACTTGTGTTTTTCCCAGTTTCCACTCCTGTTTGTTTCAACCAAGACAACTTTTTAACTAAAGTCCCTGTAAAACTTTGTTCATTTCCCATTTTAGAATTATTGCAAAATAATCCAATTTTGTCCATTGTCTAAGTTAACAAAAAGCAATAATGGAGCTTGATAAGTACTTTAAAATCTGTATTAATATAAATATGCTTAAGGAAGTATTTATTGGACATGTTCCCTCACATTTTCAGGTAAATACAATTGTAAAAGCATTTATTATTTCCGAAACTTTTCTTTGGTCTGCATGGAATTTTGTTACACCAATTATTGCTATCTTTGTTGCTAATGATATTAGTGGAGGAAATGTTGAGGTCGCTGCTATGGCATTCAGCACTTATTTAGTTGTTAGGGTTATTTTTGAGTTAATTAGTGGAAGATATCTGTTAAAAGCAAATGAGTTAATGAAATTTTTTATCAGTATTTTTGGCTTATTATTAATGAGCGCTGCCTATATTGGTTTTTCAATGACAACTAATATTTTAAGTTTATTTTTATTTTACGGGATAATGGGGGCAGGCTTGGGTATGGCCTCGCCTGCAAAAAACTCTCTTTTTTCAACACACTTAGATAAAAATAAAGAGCCTATTGAATGGGGAATGTATGATGCAGCTGTGTTTATGGGGATGGCGTTGTCAACTGCCTTGGGTGGTTTTATTGCAAAAATTTACGGATTCCAAATACTATTTGTATTATCAGCTATCATAAACTTCTTGGGAATTATCCCATATGTATTATATATTCATCAAGACAAATCAAAATCTGCTTAATTTTTTCCATGAATAATTATGTTAAATGTTTATGCTTAATTTAATTCTGTTTTTATTTTTAATTTTTTTATTCATTTTACTCTCCATGATCTGGCCGCCGGATAGCCCATGGGCTCCTTGGTGGAGAACAAATAAGAAAATAGCAAGAAAAGCTTGTGAATTAGCGAGAATTACCTCAAAAGATATTGTTTACGAGTTAGGTTCAGGAGATGGAACATTTTTAACAATAGCAGCCAAAGAATTTGGTGCAAGAGGAGTTGGTATAGAAATTGACCCTTTGCGTTTTTATATTTCCAAATTCCATTTAATGGTTAATAACTTAACTTGTAGAGTGGATATTGTTAAAGACAGTTTTTTTAAACAGGATCTGTCTAAAGCAACAGTAGTTTTTGTCTATCTTGTTCCAAATACTCTTGCTAAATTAAAACCTAAATTTTTAAAAGAGTTAAAACCTGGAGTAAGAGTTATTAGTCTAAGATATAAAATTGATTTACCTTTAATAGAAAAAGATAAGATTCACGAAATATATGTGTATAAGATATAAATTTTTGCTCTCAAATGAGACATAAAAACTTAATTTTTTATTCATTAATAATTGGTTTTGGTTTATTGATAATTTATACAGTTTCCTCTTTATTTTTAATTGATCCGCCGGTCTGGCCGGATGAGGTAGTTTTTTTTGATATGGCTAGAAATCTTGCTGAAAAAGGCAATATTACATCCGGCGTATATGGAGGAGCAATTTCCTATTTGGAAAAAGTAGGATTAGGTTATCCGCCTTTATATTTTAATCTTTTAGCTGTTTGGACCAATTTATCTGGTCCAAGTATTGAAGGGGTTAGGTCTTTATCTTTAGTTTTATCTTTTGCTTCTTTGATTGTCTTTTTCTTTCTGGCGAAATTGATTATTAACCGTTCTTATTTAGCAGCTTTTGGAGCTTTATTACTGGCGTCAGATGTCCATTTTTCAAGGGCATCCCGGATAGGAAGAATGGATATGCTTTGTTTTTTCCTAAGCACATTAGCTCTTTGTTTTTTTGTTTTTGCATTAAAAAAATCAAAAAATTATTTTTACTTATTAGCTGGTATTTTTTCCAGTCTTGCAATTCTTACCCATACAATGGGGATTATTTCAATTGCAGTTATGTTTCTTTATCTTCTTATCAGCAAAATTCCAATAAAAGAAAAAGTTGGAAAAATATTGATTGTTATTGCTCCATCAGTATTAATTATTTTCTTATGGCTTTTCAGCTTTGGCGACCGTTTAAATTTATTTATCGATTCCTATAAAATCCAAATGTTTGCGAAATCAGTAAAACCTGCGTATGGATTTTTGCTTTTTCAGACTGATTTTTTCTGGTGGTTTAACTTTATTCTATATTTAGTGATTTTTATGCTATTTATTTATATATTCTTAAAAAATTTTGGCAGAATCTATTTATTTGTTTTTGTTGGTTTTATTGTTTCATCATTGTTACTGTTTATGGGAAAAGAAGGATGGTATATTATCTATTTTCAGCCTTTTTTGACATTAATTGAATTAATTCTTATAAGAAAAACATGGGAGTTGAGAAAAAGAACATTATTTAATATTACTTTACTAACTGTTGTGTTCTTACTTTTAAATAATCTTAATATTTTAGTTTTTAATAACCAGAATTCTTTTGCAAAAGTAGAGAATTCAATCCCGGGATCAAATAATAAAAACTATAATTATCATGATTTTGCAAAACGTATAGAAAATGCCTTACCAAAGAATGAAAAGATAACAGTTTCTTTGGTAGCGATTCCTGATCCATATTTTGATTTAAGATTAAATAAAAATATAAAATTATACATGGGAATTATGGGTTATGAACCATCAGATATTGTTTATAGAAGAATGTTTGACAAGTCCGATTATTTAGTTTTTACCTGGATTCCCTATAAAATAGCATAAAAATCACTAAATATAGAATAAAGTTAAACCACCAGAAAAA
>JAMCVO010000327.1 GCA_023475715.1 Actinomycetota bacterium | reverse complement strand
TTAAAATCCTATTTATCTTATTTTATTAAAATATGATTAACCATTATTTGGAATATAATCCGAATTCTCTGGCGCTTTCGAAAAGTGCAACAATATTTTCTGCCGGAACCCCCGGCTGAATATTATGAATAGGAGCAAAGATATATCCTCCGCCAGGCATAAAATCATCCAGTCTTCTCCTTGCTTCATCCTTCACATCCTGCGCTGTTCCATCCTGTAAAATCGAATTCGAGCATCCGCCGCCACAGAAAGTAATGCTTTTCCCAAAATCTTTTTTTAGCTTTATGCTGTCCATTCCTTTTGCTGTAACTTGAACCGGATTTAAAATATCAACTCCGATTTCAATAAGATCAGGTATTATTTCATATATTGCACCGCAGGAGTGGGAAAAAATTTTAGCCTTGGTCCTTTTTTTTATAAAATCTATTAATTTACGCTGTCTTGGCTTCAGTATTTTTCTATAGATTCCCGGGGAGATAATAAGACCTTCACTTGATGCGATATCATCATTGGTTGCCTCGATTATATGAATATTTCCTCCTGCTTCAGCCAATATTCCTTCCCACATTCCCATCTGCCAGTCTAAAATCATGTCAAAAAGATACTCAGCCTCTTTAAGCTGACCTGCAAAATCCATATAAGATTGTTCCAGACCTCTGAGGAACCAGTGAATTGCAATTATTCCAGTGACCCCTGACAGCAATACTGCTTTTTCCTTTTTATCAAATTCCTCTTTTATAATATCCCTGATATTATTCACCCTATTTGAAGTATCGGGCCATTTATAACTGTCTATATCACTTTTATTAAGTGTTTTGAGAGGAAAATCAAAATACTTGAGAAATTTGCCATCCTTTGAAGCACTGTAGCGGGTACCCCATTCATTGGTAAAAATATTATTATCAAAATCCAGTTTAATTTTAGAGTTGGAAACCATTTCCATCCCGATTTCAATATTTACAATATCTGAACCCAGATAATCAAGGACCTCTCTGTCTACTTCAACTGCTTTTAAAAAAAACTGCTTATACCGGATACTTTTGTTTTGAATTTTAAGGTACCTTTTCAATTCAAGGTAAGGTTCTTCATGAATAGTAGTTTCACGGCTTCCAAAATCAATAGGTACTCTGTCAGGTTCTCTATGATTAATTGCTGTAAGCACCCTGTCAAGAGAAGTTTTATTTAATCGGTCTTGCATTTCACATCCTAATTTGTATTAATATCTTGCTTTGTATTTTACATCCTGTCTTTGGCTGGGGGACTGAAGACACATATCAATACTGAATCCTCTAAAGTGTCAGCCTCATGTTCTATACCTGCAGGTACGTACCAACAGTCTCCTGTGGTTGCTATTTTTGTTTCATCCCCTACTGTTTCTTTTACTTTTCCTGATATCAGGTAACAGATCATATCCTCTTTTAAATGCTTGTGTCTTATTGAAACAGATCCTTTTTTGTCATGATATTCAATAAGCTGGAATTTATCTTTCCACAAGACAAGATTTTTTTTTGATGATAATTCATCCATTCCCTGGATTGATTTTATTTCTGAATTAATTACAAAATACGACATTTTATCCTCCAAAAAATAAATTTTAATAACCCTTATTGCATTTTCTTAAATATTTCATTAAAAAGCATGGCTTTTGCATTGACTTCAATTGATTCCAGCAGCGAAACTGCTTTAAATATATTTTCTGATGCTACAATTGCGCCGTGATTTTTCATTGCCACTGCCAGAGACGTTGGCTTTTCAAGTTGGATGTTTTTCTTAAATATTTCAATTATATTATTATTCTGGGCTTCACTCTGGTCAGGATTTTCAGGGTTACATTCCCACATTCTGATGCTTCCCCGGTTTGCCATCATTTGGGTTTCAGCATCAAGTACATCATGATTAATAAACCACGCGATAATATTTGGGGGATGCACATGCAAGACACTATTTACCTCCCGGAAGGTTTTGTATATAAGTAAGTGTAATTCGCTCTCTCTTGAAACTTCTTCTATATTACCCCTAACAAGATTATTCTCCTCATCGAATATTGAAATTTTTTCTGCCGGTATATCCCAATGAAAATATTCTGCAGAAAATCTTGGTGTAATATAAATTTTTCCTTCATGCCTTAAACTCATATTACCGCCACATGAATCAGTAAGAAACCTGTCAAATAATAACAGGGAAGTTTTTCTAAGGATTTCTTCGGGATTTTTAAATTCAAAGTTGTTGTATGGAAGAGAATTTTTTTGTTGTTGCTTATTATCCATTTATTTTTCCTGTTGTAAATGTTTTTATAAATGCATTAACAGCCTAATAAAATCCAGAAATAGCACATATGTGCGATAGTACACTTATATTTAATATTATTTTAAATTAAATGTTTTTTATTTTCAATAAAAAATTTTAAAAAATTTTAAAAAATTAATAAATTAATTACCTTTAAATAAAAATAAAAGCTATAATTAAATTTGATAAAAACTGTTAATGTGTGTAATACTGCACTTAAGTGCATAAGTGAAAATATTGTATTTACCATTTAAAGGAAACAATAGTGGCATATAATACTGATCTTATTATAAAAGTTGCAAAACTTTATTATGAGCAAAATTGTAATTTTAATCAGATATCGGAAAAATTAAAAATTTCCAGGTATAAAATTTATAGGATAATTAAAAAAGCCAAAGACACAGGTATCGTTAAAATAATCATAAATACTCCATCTAAAAGCCTTATAGACTTGGAAACCAGGATAGAAACACTCTATAGACTTAAAAGAGCAATAATTGTTCAAAATGAGGGGCTGCCTTCAGAGGAATTAAAATATAAAATCGGGCAGGCTGCTGGTGAATTACTTATAGAAATCCTTGAAGACGGAGATATCCTTGGAGTATCCTGGGGATCTACTGTCCAAAAAATATTGAATTTTTTAACTTTAAGAGTCAATAAAAAAGTTGATATAGTTCAATTATCCAGTGGAAGTCATCTTTCAGGGTTGGATATTATGTGCCATGAATTGTCCAGACAGCTTGCAGAAAGATTTAATTCAAAACCTTATTTATTATTTTCTCCCGAAATAGCAAAAAATAAGAAAATGAAAGATCTTTTGCTTGAAGACGACAGTATTAAAAAAACTTTTGCTCTTTTTGATAAGCTGACTATTGCCATTTTTGGTGTGGGTCCATTAACTTTAGAAGAGCTTGAAAGGCTGTCAAATTATGGTCAAATTACTGAAAATGAAGCCAGGACTCTTTTAGAAAATAAAGCTATAGCAGGAATATTTTCCAACTATATTGACAGTGAAGGCAGAATATGCGATGAGAAACTTGCATCAAGGGCTATAACCATGCCTATTCAAAAACTAAAAGAAATACCATATTCTATATTGCTGGCAGGTGGAGCACAAAAGTCTGAATCAATACTTGCTGCTATCAGGGGTGGATATGTAAATGTCCTGGTAACCGATGAAAAAGCCATTAAAGAAATACTTAAACTGGATAAAAAGCTGGACACAATATAACACAATTTGCTTATTTTAAATCCTTCCATAATTGCTGGGTACAGTACGGGGCATTGGATAATTTAACTTTTTCTATTTACAAAATTTTTGGGAAAACTTTGTAAATTTTTTAAACTTTTTATTGTACTTCTCAACTTTTTTATTATCAGGAAAATATTCTTTTGCTATTTCATTCTTAAATATACTAAACAGCTCATTGAAGTTTCTTCCAAAACCACTTGCAAGTGCAGCTATTATAGCAGCTCCATAAGCTCCTGACTCAGTGATCTTCAAAGAACATATTTTTTTGTTTAAAATATCACATTTATTTTGAATAAAAAAATCTGATTGAGCACCGCCGCCAACCGTAAAAACCTTTTCTATAACAGAAATATCCAACAGTTCAATGATTTTCCTGATATTGAAATTAATCCCTTCAATAAATGATTTTATAATATTGTTTTTACTGTCGTTTAGCATCAGGCCCGTAATAAAACCATAATTATTATATTTTTTTATAGACTTTTCCTCTGACAGCAAATTTGAACCTAATAAATTCGGATTTATGATTATATTATTGATTTCTTCACTGCAACTTCTGAATATTTCATCAAAATCAGCTTTCAAATTTCCAGCCATATCTGAAAAGAAGATTTTTCGAAGCCATTCAAGCAACAGCCCCGTTTGAAAAGTCGTATAATTTATAACCAGACCATCAAGCGCATTCTCTTCTATAATTATATTATTTTGATAATTCTTTAAATTTGGATTAAATCTTTCACAATTTATTGTCGCTTCTTCATATGTACCTAGGGTAATTAAAATATCTTCAATGCCGGTAAAATTTGAACCCACCACACAACTCTCACTGTCATGAACTCCTGAAGATATTGTTACTTTTTTTGGCAATGATAATTCCCCGCATATTTTTGTATTTATATTTATACCTAAGGGTTCAAACGGCTTTACAATCTCTGGTAAAAGATCAAAATCCAAGTCAATGGCATTACATATATATCCAGACCATTTTTTGGCTTTAAAATCATAAAGCATCGTCCTTGAAGCCTGAGTAAAATCAGTATGTTGTCCTAACCCTAATCTTGAAATAATATAATCTTTTAGAGAAAGGAATTTATATATTTTTTTGAAATCCCTGCCTAAATGTTTTTTAAGCCAGATAAGATTATGCAAAAAAGAAACAATATTTCTGGGCTGTCCAGAAATTTTATAAACATCAAAACTATCTATGCCTTTTTTTTCCAGCCACCCAAGGTATTTAATAGAACGCTTGTCTAATGACGATATGGCTCTATATAATGGGTTCCCTATCTTATCGACAGGGAAAAAGGCTGTGCCAAGACATGAAAAACTTATTGATCTAATTGGATCATATTTTTTAACTTTTGACGATATTGAATCTATTAAATTTAAAACAACCTTAAATATATTTTCTGGTTCCATTTCGAACCACCCGGGTTGTGGCGAAAAATGTTCGGTCTGTACTCTTGAAAATTCTATTATGCAGCCATTTTCATTTACAATCATGCCTTTTATGGCACTTGAACCTATGTCAATTCCTAAAAAACTCATAAATTTTTTCTAAATAAATATATTTTATTTATAAGCAGATAATATGTCTTCAAAAACAGGAATTTTTCCCAGTAAGATTTTTAAGTCTTTTTTATAACAGGAAAGTATATCTTTATTTGATTTTATTTGATCAAGCACAGCTTTTTTATTTGTGCCGCAGTCAACTTTCTTGGCTTCAAGACAGCTTTCTATTTTTATACTTTCATAAAAATCATCACCGAAATAAACAGAGTATTTCTTTAATGCGGGCAGTGGTACTTCCGAAAGCTTTTTACCTTTTTCCATACAATACCTTACCAGCTTCCCGGTAATATTATAAGCCTTCCTGAAGCTCTCGCCTTTTCTTGTAAGATAATCGGCACAATCGGTTGCTTCCAGAAAACCAAATTCAAGGCTTCTTTTTATTGTTTCATGGTTAAATTTAATTTTTTCCAACAATCTTGTAAAAATATCAATACTTGAAGTAGTTTCCGTAAAAGCACCGAGTAAAATTTTTTTATCTTCCTGAATATCGCTATTGTAAGTTGAAGGTAATCCTTTAAAAAGCATCATGAATTGAGTCATGTTCCCGGCAACTACGGCACTTTTGCCTCTGATAAGCTCAAGTATGTCAGGATTTTTCTTTTGCGGCATTATGCTGCTGCCTGTGCAAAAGGATTCGTCTATATCTATATAAGAAAATTCATTGGTGCTGTAAATTATCAGATCTTCACAAATCCTGCTTAAATTCAGCATTGTCTTGCTGCACGTATAAATGTAATCCATGATAAAATCCCTGCTGCCGACAATATCCATGCTATTGGAACTTTTACCGGTAAATTTTAATATTTTTGCGAGAAGTTTCCTGTCTATTTCGTATCCGCTTCCCACACAAGCTGCAGCACCTAAAGGCAGAGAATCGCACTCTTCAAAATTTAAAAATAAACTGGAAATATTCCGTTTAAATTTTTCAAAAAAAGACAGAAGATAATGGGAAAGCAGAACCGGCTGGGCCTTCTGCATATGGGTATACGCAATAAAAACAGTATTTTTTTCGTCTTCTGCAATCTTTAATATTTTTTCCTGCAAACCCACAAGAAGCTTTATTGTTTTTACAACAGCTTCCTTAACAAACAAAAGCTCATCAACTACTATCTGGTCATTCCTGCTCCTGCCTGTATGAATCTTTGATGCTGAACCACCGATAATTTTACCAAGCTCATATTCTATAAGACTGTGAATATCTTCATATGATTCAAACTGCAGCTTGCCACCTTCGACCATAACTTTAATTTTTTTCAAACCTTCCAGGATTTCCTTGAGTTCGGAAGTTTTTAGTATTCCGATGCTGTGTAACCCAATTACATGTGCCAAAGTTCCAATCATATCCTGCAGGTAAAGATCTTTATCGAAATAAATTGATGAAGTAAATTTTTCTGCAAGAATATCCGTATTACTGCTTATTCTTCCCTTCCAGATTTTTTCCATTTTTAAATTTTTTCCATTCTCTTTTTTAAGCCCAGGACCTCATATGGGTAACCCCATACTTTTATAAAACTTGCTGAATGCTTTGGATCAAAAATATCCTGCTTGTCATATGTTGCAAGCTTGAAATCATAGAGTGAATTTTCCGATTCCCTTCCGGTAACTGAAAAATTTTTGTATTCAAGCTTTATTTTTATCCTTCCCGAAACATACTCCTGGCTTTCATTAATAAAACTCTTCAAACAGTTCATAAGAGGAGTAAACCAGAGTCCGTAATAAATCATTTCGGCCATTTTTTCTTCCAGAAAATACTTATAATGCAGCAGTTCCCTGTCCAGAACAAGGCTTTCAAGCTGCCTGTGAGCTTCAATAATTACCACAGCTGCAGGTGCTTCATAGATTTCACGTGATTTAATACCAATTAGTCTGTTTTCAACCATATCGATTCTTCCAATTCCATATGAACCTGCTGCAGCATTGATCTGCTGAATAATTTTTAAGGGGGTTCCATTTTTACCATTTAAAGACACCGGAACACCCTGGTTAAAGCCAATTTCAATGTACTGGCTTTCCTGGGTACCTTTTTTGATTTTGGTCCACCCATAAATATCTTCCGGAGGTTCAACCCATGGATCTTCCAGAACGCCACATTCTATGCTCTTACCCCAGAGGTTTTCATCGGTACTGTACGGACTTTTTTTAGTGACATTGATCTTGATTCTATGAATCTTGGCATATTCTATTTCTTCTTCCCTGGATAATTTCCATTCACGCAAAGGTGCTATTATTTGCAGGTCTGGAGACAGGCTCCTTATGCCAACATCAAATCTTACCTGGTCATTACCCTTGGCGGTGCATCCATGTGCAATTGCTTTTGCACCTTCTTTGCTGGCAACTTCAACAAGCTTCTTTACTATTAACGGCCTGGCAAGCGCAGTAGCTAAGGGATAATTCTTTTCATATTTTAAATTTGCCTTTATTGAGGGAAAAATAAAATCTTTTATGAATTCTTTTTTTGCGTCTATTATTAAAGCCTTGCTTGCTCCGGTATCAATTGCTCTCTGGTAAGCTTCTTTCAGGTCGTCAGGTTGCCCGCAATCAATAAGGGCCGCTATTACATCCATCTTGTAATTTTCTTTAATCCATTTTATTGATACGGAAGTATCAAGCCCTCCCGAATATGCAAGAATAACTTTGTCGCTCATTTTTTCCTTTCTGTAATTTAACGGACTTTCTATAATTGTTGAAAAAATTTCAATATCTTTTTTGCATTATCTTCACCATTTGCTACACACATTATGGTGTCGTCCCCTGCTACTGTACCCATAATTTCCTCAAAGTTAGAACCATCTATAACGGCTGCAACTCCCTGTGCTTCACCGGAATTTGTTTTTATTACTATTATATTATTTGATAAATCAACAGACAGAACATTCTCTTTGAATTTAAATTTAAGCTTACCAATATTGAACTGAGGATCAATCTGATATTTGCTGCTAAGGCCATAATATTCCTCCTGAAGAGAATTCCTTATCTTGATCAGATTTAATTGTTTTATGTCTCTTGAGATTGTTGATTGGGTTACATTATAGCCGATAGCTGATAATTCTTCTATTAACTCTTCCTGAGATTTAATTTTTTTTGTTTTTATCAGGTCCCGTATTAGTTTAAGTCTTTCAGTTCTTTTCATTTCATTTCTAATTTTAAAAATTTATAATTATTTATTTAGATTAATTTAGTTATTTTATCCTGTATTTAAGAATACAGGTAGACAAGCAACGCCTTTTGAGCATAAAGCCTGTTTTCTGCCTGCTGCCATACTATAGAATTTTTACCATCCATAATTTCTGAAGTTATTTCATGTCCTCTGTGAGCGGGAAGGCAATGCATTATCCTGACTTCCGGTTTGGCATAATATACAAGCTTCGAATTTACCTGGAATTTTGTCAGTGCTTTAATCTTTTCTTCGGAGTCTTCATCTCCCATGCTTATCCACACATCAGTATATATAATATCAGCATTTTCCACGGCTTTCAGAGGGTCATCAGTTATATTTATACTGCTTTCACTTTCTTTTGCGAAATCCATAACATAGTTCATTACATCTTCGGACGGTTTATAAACTTTGGGACATCCTATTGTTATGTCAATGCCAAGCTTTGCAAAACCTATCAACAAACTGTTTGATACATTATTGCAGTCACCTACATAGGTAAATTTTAAATTCTTATTGAGCATTCCAAGTTCCCGAATTGTAAACAGGTCTGATAAAATCTGGCATGGGTGGTACAGATCAGTAAGGCCATTAATGACCGGTATTGTGCTATTCTCTGCAAACACTTCAACTGTTTCTTGTTTGAAAGTTCTTATAATAAGACCGTCAAGGTATCCTGAAAAAACTTTCGCACTATCCTGGATAGTCTCTCCTCTTTTTAACTGCAGGGTGCTTGCATCCAGATAAATGCAGTTTCCGCCGAGTTGCTCTATTCCTGCTTCAAATGACAATCTTGTTCTTGTTGAATGCTTGTCAAATAAAAGAGCTATGCTTTTACTTTTCAGCAAATCAGAATACAGTTTTTTATCTTTTTTTATTTTAGCTGCAAGGTTAATCAGGTTTAAAATTTCTTCCTTTGAATAATCCTTTAAAGTTAAAAAATCTTTCTGCCTGTTTTTCATCTTGAGATATTCCTATCCAACCAATTAATTAAGAAATCGATATTTTTTCGGGTTATAACCAATGTCGGCAATAATCTTAAAATCGAGTCCGAAACCTTATTAAGAACCAGCTTGTCGTCCAGAGCATTTTTGACGATACCCTCAGCAACCGGTTTTGTAAGCTCTACGCCTATCATCAATCCCATCCCTCTGACATCCTTTATTATATTATGCTTTTTCTTAAGTTTCAGTAATTTCGATATTAAATATTTCCCCAGCACTTCAGCCCTGCGAGGCAGGTCCTTTTTTAGCAAGTAGTCTACCGCTGCACATCCTGCTGCACATGATGCTGCATTGCCCCCAAAGGTTGAACCGTGGCTGCCTGGAGTAAAAACCGAACTTATCTCATCAGTAGAAATTATTGCTCCAATCGGCATACCGCCGCCAAGACTTTTTGCAACAACAAGAATGTCAGGATAAAGACCATAATTCTGATAAGCGAACATTTTACCGGTCCTTCCAAATCCGGTCTGTACCTCATCCAGAATAAGCAAGATTTTTTCCTTATTACATAATTCTCTTAAAGCTTTTAAAAATTCTTTCGAGGCAACATTTATTCCGCCTTCACCCTGGATGGGTTCAACTAATATTGCGCAGGTTTGGCTGTCTACTTTGCTGATTACGGAATCCAGATCATTTAAATTCGCATAATCAAAGCCCTCCAGAAGTGGTTGAAATACTTTTTGCTTCTCCTCCTGAGCAGTTGCGGAAAGCGCACCCATGGTCCTGCCGTGGAACGACTTGTAGAATGAAATAATTCTATATTTTTGAGGTGAAATTTTTTCCTTTGCATATTTTCTTGCAAGTTTTACGGCACCTTCAATTGCTTCGGTACCGCTGTTTGCAAAAAAGACTTTCTGCCCAAACTCTGTTATCCTGCATAGCTTTTCTGCCAGTTCAACCTGTGTTTCATTGTAATAAACATTTGAAGATTGTTCTTATCCATGGCGGAGGCAAGC